>CANHOY010000160.1 GCA_947462495.1 Bacteroidota bacterium | reverse complement strand
ATTTATCAGAAAGTCAAGTAAAAGTATACCTGCACCGAGCGAGAATATTTTTAAAAGAAAAATTAGTTCACCTTGAAAAAGTAGCTAACTAAAATGAGTATCAACAAAACCAATTACGAAAATTATTTCTTGTTGTACATCGACAAGGAACTCTCTGCTTCGGACAAAGTAGCTGTAGAAAATTTTGTGCAAGAAAATACTGAATACGCAACTGAATTAGCCAGTTTGAAAAAAGCGAAACTAAGTCCAGAACCTGCCACTGAAAAAATTACTTTTACAAATAAAGCTTTATTGTATCGATTGCCCGAAATGGAAGCAAGCCTTCCTCAACAGTTCAAAAACAAATTGTACAAAGAATCATCAACGATACTTCGACCCAACTTTAATTATACAATAAAAGCTACTCTAATAAGTGTGGCAGCGCTGTTGATACTGTTTTTGGGTTATCAGTTTAATCAAGTCAACACTTTAGCCTCATTGCCAATGACAACTCCAATGACTGCTAAGGTAGATAAATTGATTCCACCCAGCACTAATAAGGCTATCCTACAATTGGATCAACCTATCATTGCTAAATTTAGCAATCAATTAAAAAAAGCTACAAATAAATTTCAACACTCCAATGAAACTATTTACAACACCGTAAATACTAATCCCATTACTGTCAACGAAACATCTGCTTTGATAAGCAATGATGCAACTGCTGCTATTGAAAACGCTCCACAAAATTTAAATAATATTTCACCCATTATCGAAACTACTTCAACACAAAATGAAGTAATGACTAATGAACTTTTGGAAGAAAGGACAAGTCCTAAGGACGAAAATGGCTACAAGATAGTAGACACCGACGAAACAGATAGAACCATCTATATCGCTAATTTTGAAATTGATGGCGCTAGCTTGAGGGGTCTTACTAGAAAATTCAATGCACTCTTTAAAAGAAATAAATCAGAAAAATAAAATAACCCAATAAAATAAAACTAGTTATGAAAAAAATTATACTTGCCATTTGTTTACTTAACATTAGCTTTTACACTCAAGCACAAAAAGACAGTAGTAATATTAGTCCATCCGATTCTTCAAAAAAAGAAGTAGTAGATACCATTAGAATTGGCAATATGATTATTATAAATGATAAAAGTAAAACTGGCACTTATGAAATTGGGCGCGGGATAGTTAAAATTGATTTGAATAATAATGATTATGGGTATCGTAATGCAATACGTGCCGAAAGTAGAGCTAGACGCGCCAATAGAAATGCAAGTGTATATATAAAATCGAATAAAGACACCCTATTCTCCGTGAATGATGATACGGTTAGACTAGGTCGAATTAATATCATTAAATCTCAGAACGGGGATATAAAAAAGGATTGGGAATCGATCTTAGAAGATGGCGATTTCGATAATACCCATATTAAAATTGAACGCGCCCCTAAAAAATTAAGAAATATTTCTACCAATTGGTGGATTTTCGATTTAGGTTTTGCCAATTGGATTGACAAAACAACGAATCAATTATATAGTACTTCGCCTATCAACTCATTTGCCCGTCAATATGAAATTAACACAGAATTAAAATTAAACAATGTTAAATCAAGCAATGTAAATATTTGGATAGTGCAACAAAAAGTAAACCTAATTAAACATTACCTAAATTTAAAATATGGGGTGGGTATCGAAATGTATAATTTTAGATTCGAACAACCTATTAGTTTTAGTAAAGACCCTAACAGCCCTACTATCTTCATCGACAATGCGACATTTTCAAAAAATAAATTATTTGCAGAATACCTTACTGTTCCTGTTCAATTAAATTTTCAATCCAATCCAAACAATAATAAAAGCTTTTATGCAAGTTTGGGAATTAGTACTGGTTATTTAATTCAATCGCGCACCAAACAAATAAGTGAAGAAAGAGGAAAGAAAAAAATGAATGGCAATTTTAACTTAAACAATTTAAAAATGGCCACTATTGGAGAGTTAGGTATTGGATCTATCCGATTATATGGCTCTTATAACATGACTAATTTCTTCGATAAAAAATTAACTAATTATGATTTTTTACCCTACGCCATTGGACTAAGGTTTAGTAAATTTTAATTACGCTCTTTGCTAGTGGTTTAATTACCAAAAAAAAGCCCCTCCAAACGGAAGGGCTTTTTTACTTTTATAAAAAATTAAATTAAATTTTCAGCGCCAAAATAAGATTGCAAAGCTTTAGGAAGTGCAATGCCAGATTCAGTTTGGTAGTTTTCAACAATGGCTGCAAAAATTCTAGGTAAAGCCAAAGAACTTCCATTTAAAGAATGTGCAAATTGTATTTTACCAGCAGCGTCTTTAAAACGGCATTTCATTCTATAGGTTTGATAAGATTCGAAATTAGAGACACTACTTACCTCCAGCCATCTTTCTTGTGCAGCACTGTACACTTCAAAATCATAAGTAATAGCAGAAGCAAATCCCATATCACCACCACACAATCTTAAAATACGGTAAGGCAATCCTAAACTCACTAATAATTTTTCAACATGTACCACCATCTCATTTAACACTTCATCGCTTTTATTGGGATGTACAATTTGTATAATTTCTACTTTCTCAAATTGGTGTACTCTGTTTAATCCACGCACCTCTTTACCAAAACTTCCCGCTTCTCTTCTAAAGCAAGGAGAATACGCAGTCATTTGTAAAGGCAACTCGGCTTCTTTCAAAACCACATCTCTAAATATGTTGGTCACAGGAACTTCTGCAGTAGGTATTAAATAAAAATCATCTTCGGTGGCGTGATACATCTGCCCTTCTTTATCAGGTAATTGTCCTGTTGCAAATGCAGAAGCTGCATTCACCATAAAAGGTGGCAAGTATTCGGTATACCCAGCAGCCGTATTAAAATCTAAAAAATATTGTACTAGTGCTCTTTGAAACTTAGCGCCCTTTCCAATGTACAAAGGAAAACCACTACCAGTTATTTTAGCCCCAGTTTCAAAATCAACTAAATTGTATTTTTTAATTAAGTCCCAATGCGCTTCGGCACCAGCAGGTAATTTGGGTAGTACACCCCCTTCTCTTACCAATACATTTTCTTCCGGACTTTTTCCCAAGGGTACTAAGTCATGAGGCAAATTGGGAAATTGAACCAATGCATTTTGCAAATCTATTTCCACCTGAGCCATCTTTTCTTTCAAAGGCTCTAATTGTTTTTTCCATTCTCCTACCGATATTTTAGTGGCTTCTGCTTTTTCCTTATCCCCCTTAGCCATCAAGGCGCCAATTTCTTTGGAAGCACTGTTCACTTTTGCCTGTGTTTCATCAAAAGAAGCTTGCAATTGCTTTCTTTCGTCGTCTAAATCTATAACGGTATCCACCAAATCAGGTTGAGCAAAATGCTTGATAGCCAATTTCTTTTTAGCTAAGTCCCTATTTTGACGTAAAAAACTCACTTGTAACATCGGATCAAATTTTAGCAAAGATAATCAAAGCATCCTACTACGCCTAGATATCCCCTACCTTTGCTTGACAAATTGAAAAAGACAGCTATGGCATCCATAAAAGATGATTTTCAGACCAGGTGGTGGGACTTAGAGAAAAAATTGATGGATCGATTCGGCAAAAAGCCCGACACGGAATCTATCTTATTCCTCATTGGGCTTCAAGAAACCGGATTTTTGGTAGAAAAAATTAGCAAGGAACAGAAGCAAGACCTCATGCATGTGGCCATTTGCTCCATCTTGGCGGTAAGTGGATATTACTTATTAGAAGGACAGGATGAAGAGGGCTGGCCTCATTTTAAGCAATTGAAGGGCCTCCCTACGATGGACCTCATGGAACAAGAAAACTTTTTAAAAGACCATATTCTACTCTATTTTGAAAACAATAGCTTCTAGCTCATTGGTTTTTTAGTGTTTTTTATGAATCTTTGCAACAATAAAAAATAAACTATGCAATTCCCAGCAGACTTACGTTACACCAAAGATCACGAATGGATTAAATTAGACGGAAACACTGCCACCATTGGCATTACCGATTTCGCACAAGGCGAACTAGGGGATATTGT
>CANHOY010000159.1 GCA_947462495.1 Bacteroidota bacterium | reverse complement strand
TTTTAGGATTAATGAATATTGCAGAAAAAGCAGGAGCCATTCAAAAGCTGGCTAAATGGATGAATCCTTTCTTAAGCAGATTGTTTCCAGAGGTTCCAGCCAATCACCCCGCCATGGGGCATATGGTGATGAATTTTAGCGCCAATATGTTAGGATTAGATAATGCAGCCACCCCATTTGGATTAAAAGCTATGGAAAGCCTACAAACTCTTAATCCAGAGAAAGAAAAGGCCACCAATGCCCAAATTATGTTCTTGGTTTTACATACCAGTGGACTTACCATTATTCCCTTAACCATCATTTCTTATCGGTTGGCCGCTAATTCTCAAGATGCTGCCAGTATATTTATTCCATGTGTCTTGGCTACGATAGGTACCACTTTGGCATCCATTCTTATGGTAGGTTGGTATCAAAAACTAAAATGGGATAAAGTATTAATTGGTTGGCTATTAGGCTTGGTCTTTTTATTAGTAGGCGTAATGGTAGGGGTCAGTAATTTATCTACGGTACATAAAGAAGTATTTTCAAAAGTAGTGGGCAATGGTTTATTAATGGTCATCATTGTGGGAATTATTGTTGGGGGCGCTTATAAAAAAGTTTCTGTTTTTGATGCCTTTATTGAAGGGGCAAAAAATGGATTTGACTTGATTGTAAAAATTATACCTTATTTGGTAGCCATGCTAGTTGCCATTAGAGTTTTTAGAGACAGTGGCGCCATGGGTTATATCATCAATGGATTTTCTTATTTAATACAATTAACAGGCATCAATACAGAATTTATTGGAGCATTACCAGTAGCCATTATGAAACCATTAAGTGGGAGCGGAGCTAGAGGGATGATGTTAGATATTTTTCAAAACCAAGGGCCCGATTCATTTGTAGGAAAATTAGCTTCCATATTTCAGGGTTCTGCAGATACTACTTTTTATATAATTGCATTGTACTTTGGAAGTGTGGGCATTAAAAAAATAAGGTATGCATTATGGGCAGGCATATTTGCCGATATAATAGGAGTGGTAATTGCTATATTAATTGGCTATACCTTTTTTAAATAAGTAAATTTATTTTCCTTCACTCATTTTCATTACTTCCTTCCATTCTTTATCGGTAACTGGTTGTACTGATAATCGACCCATTTTTACTAAAGCCATATTTGCCAAATTGGTATTGGCTTTAACGTCCGCTAATGTTACTGGGTGTTTTAGTTTTTGATGTGGTGCAAAATCTACCGCCAACCAGGCTATTTCTTCAGTAGTTGGATCTTGATAAGCTTCTTTAACTACTTTCGCAATTCCCACTATCTCCATACCTTCATTGCTATGGTACCAAAAAGCAAGATCGCCTTTTTTCATAGCACGTAAATTATTTCTAGCTTGATAGTTTCTTACACCATCCCAAAATGTTTTTTTATCCTTGTTGAATTGATCCCAAGAATATTTGAAAGGTTCTGATTTGATTAACCAATAAGCCATAAAAAAGTATAAAATATTTATAAAAAAAGCGACTTAATAACCGCTCGCTAATATATCTGCTAAATGCATGATCTTTAAATTTTGACCATTAAATTTTAATCGCCCTTCGATGTGCATCAAGCAACTTAAATCGGTACTGATTAAATATTCTGCTTCTGTTTTAATAGCATTTTCTATTTTTTGATCGGCCATTGAGACACTAATAGTGTCATACTTTACTGCAAAACTTCCTCCAAAACCACAGCAGGTTTCTACTTCATTCATTTCAATTAATTCTAATCCTTTTACTGCGGCTAATAATTCACGTGGTTCTTGTTTTATATTACATTCTCTTAAACCAGCACAGCTATCATGATAAGTAGCTTTTCCTTCAAAACTGGCACCTACATCTGTTACTTTTAAAACTTTAACCAAAAATTCAGATAACTCAAACATTCGATTGGATACTTTTTTGGCTGGACTTTGAAAAGCATTATTTTCAAATAATTTACCATAATTATTTCTTACAAAACCAGTACAACTAGCACTAGGACTTACAATATAATCTGTACCATAAAAATCTTGAACAAATTTGGTACAAACATCTTTTGATTCTCCCCAAAAGCCCGCATTGAACGCAGGTTGACCACAACAGGTTTGCTTATCATTGTACTTTACGGTACATCCAGCTTTTTCTAATACTTTAATAGTATTAAAGGCTGCATTGGGATACAATTGATCCATAAAACAAGGAATAAATAACTGTACGGTCATAAGTCAAAAATAAGAATTGTAGCTTAAATAATGGTTTAAATTAAAAAGGCATTCTCCACATTTGGTGGAGAATGCCTTTTTTCAAGTACTTCAATCAGATTCAGCTTATTAGGGCTGAACTTTTAGTCTATTGATATATCTATCTGCGTTAAATCCTTTTTCAGATTTAGGGTATTTAGATTTAATATCTTTAAAAATAGTAACGGCTTCATCCGCTTTGCCGGTTATTTCTAATAAAGAAGCTGCACGGAACAAATACTCAGAAGAAATGGCATCATCTTCTGGGAAATGGCTGCCTGCTTTTTTATAATAATTAATGGCTTCGTCATTTTTTTTCAATTCAGAATAAGCATCACCGATAGTTCCATAAGCAATTGCCTGAACTTGCTTAGAAGAAGTGGAGAAATCTTTTAAATATTCAATAGATTTATTAAAATCATTTAATCTATAATAACTAATACCTGCATAATATTTTGCCAAATTAGCAGAGGGGGTACCACTAAATTGTTTAATCACATACAATACGCCTTTGCTAGCGCCGTCTCCATTTAAAACTAAATTAGAAGAATCTATAGCAAAATATTTTTCGGCTGTATACATGGCATCTGCCGCTTTGGTCTCTCTAGGGTTTTGGTACAACTCGGTGTAACCAAAGTATCCAGCAATCACAATAACTACTATCGACAATGCGTAAGAAAGTGTTTTTTGATTGTTTTTTACAAAATCTAAAAATGGATGCTTCTCTTGGTGTAATTCGCTCATGTTTTTTTATTAAAAATTAATCAACAATAAATGGATAAGATGAATCAATATAAACATCTTTTAATAATTCGTTATCATCAGGCCAAGGACTTTCCTCAGCAAATTTTACGGATGCATCAACAATAGCTGCTATCTTATCGTCAATCGCTTTCAGCTCAGAGACCGTCGCAAAATTATTTTCTAAAATGGTTTTAGACACTTTTGTAATAGGATCTTGATCTTTGTATTCTTCTACTTCATCTTTAGAACGATACTTTTGAGGATCAGATACTGAATGCCCTTTGTATCGATAGGTTTTCATTTCAAGGAGTGTAGGGCCATCTCCCTCACGAGCTCTTTTTGCAGCTCTTGCAATACCTTCATGCACTGCTTCAGGTGACATTCCATCTAATTTATCGGAAGGCATTTCATAAGCATCAGCTAATTTATAAATATCAATAACATTACTTGTCCTTTCTATGGAAGTACCCATTGCATAATTGTTGTTTTCGCAAACAAAAATCACTGGTAATTTCCAAAGCATAGCCAAATTAAATACTTCATGCAACATCCCTTGTCTAGCAGCACCATCGCCAAAAAAACACACTACTACATTTTTAGAACCACGATATTGTTCTGCAAAAGCCAATCCAGCACCTGTTCCAATTTGTGCCCCAACAATACCATGACCACCATAAAAATAATGCTCCTTACTAAAAAAGTGCATGCTTCCTCCTTTACCTTTTGAAACACCTGTTGCCTTTCCATATAATTCAGCCATTCCAGCATTGGGACTTACGCCCTTTGCCAAAGCCAAACCATGGTCACGGTATCCGGTAATAAAGGGGTCTTCTTGATTGGTAGCAGTCATACATCCAGCCGCAATGGCTTCTTGTCCAACATAAGCATGATAAAATCCACGGATTTTACCCGCCATTTTATACATTTCCTCCGATTTTAATTCAAATTGGCGGATTAACTGCATTAACTCGTACCAATACAGATAGGTTTCTTTAGAAAATTTTTGGGCCACAGTCCTTTTAATTTTGAGCAGCAAATATACTGATTTCTATATTAAAATAAGCCTAAAAAACAGGGTCTTATGCTTCTTTTAAAAATGGGTATTGGTAG
>CANHOY010000158.1 GCA_947462495.1 Bacteroidota bacterium | reverse complement strand
TTTTTTGATACTTGTTTTTTTCATGTTGTTAAAAATACGATTCCTTTCCTAAGTAGGTATTTATTAGGTATGAAAATACCTCTTTTATGATACTTTTTCTATAAATGTAAATACTTGAGGATGAATGGTAATATAGCTATTAAAATGATTAAAAAATTGATCGAATTAAGTACCTTCCATAAAATTTACAAGTTTGCTATTTAGATGCTTATTTTGGCTTTTGGTTTAACATAGGTAGTGATGAAAAATAAAATAACAGATTAAAATTATAATTTATAAAAATTTATGAAAAACAATAGAAGAAAATTTATAAAAACCGCAACGCTTGCCATCATAGGAGCGAGCTTAAAGCCCAATTTCTTATTATCAAATACAAATCTAAATACAGATACCAATAGATTAATCGGTATTCAATTGTATTCGGTTCGTGAGGATATGGCAAAAAATCCATTGAGCACTTTGACCGCATTATCAAAAATGGGCTACCAATATGTTGAACACGCCAATTATATTAATCGTAAATTTTATGGTTGGACAGCAAAAGAATTTAAAAAAGTTTTAAACGACCTTGGTTTAAAAATGCCCAGTGGTCATACAGTGATGGCTGCCAAACATTGGGACAACTCGAGTAAAGATTTTACTAAAGAATGGAAATATACTATAGAAGACGCAGCTATTTTAGGTCAGTCCTATGTGATTAGTCCATCCATAGATGACAAATTAAGAAGTAGCTATAATGGCTTAATGTTACAACTAGATGTATTTAATAAATCTGGAGAGTTATGTAAAGCAAGTGGTATGAAATTTGGTTACCACAATCATGATTTCGAATTCAAAGAAAAATTAAATAGTAGTTTACTTTATGATTTAATATTACAACATACCGACAAAGACTTGGTAATACATCAATTAGACATTGGTAATATGTATGGTGCCGGAGGCAGGGCAGCACAATGGATTAGTAAATATCCAGGTCGCTTCCAATCTTTGCATATTAAAGATGAAATTAAGGCTGAAAAAGGTGAAATGAATGATGGATACGAAAGTACCATATTGGGAACAGGGGTGGTAGATCCTAAGTCCATTGCCTTATTGGCAAAAAAAATAGGCGGATCACTACACTTTATTGTTGAACAAGAGTCCTACCAAGGCATTACCCCTCTTGAATGTGCTAAAAAAGATTTAGAAATTATAAATACCTGGGGTATTTAATACAATTGAAATAGTTAACTGAAAGCACAAACACTAAAATGTTTGTGCTTTTTTTATGCTTAACTTTAAATTGTCAATTTATAGACTTATTTAATTTAATTACTATGAAAAATTATATAACTGGTTTGTTTACTTTATTACTATTGGCCTTTATGAGTAATACAACAAAAGCTCAAAAAATTAATTCATCAGAAATTGCTAGATGGAATAAGCACGCCAACCAAGTTAAAATAATTAGAGACGAATGGGATATTCCACATATTTATGGCAAGACCGATGGGGATGCTATTTTTGGTTTAATGTATGCCCAATGTGAAGAAAATTTTACCCAAATAGAATTAAACTATTTAGAAATGCTTGGTCGAACTGCCGAAATAGCAGGGGCTAAGGCCATTTATGATGATTTAATGATGCGTCTTATACAAGACAGTGCAGAAGCGATTAAAGATTTTAACAACAGCCCCATTTGGTTTAAAAATTTACTACAAGCACATGCAGATGGTTTAAATTATTATTTATATAAGCACCCCGAAGTACACCCAAAAGCCATTACCTATTTTAAGCCATGGTATCATTTAATGTGGACCGATGGAAGTGTTTCTCCTACAAGAACTGGAGGCATCAAAACTGAAGACGTCGCTAATTTTTATGGCGATAAAAATAAGTTGGCCATTCATACTAGTCCCGATTTTGAAGAAAAAATAAGCACCGGTTCCAATGGCTTTGCCATTGCACCCATGCATAGTAAAAATGGGAATGCGTTATTGTACATTAACCCACATGTCCCTTTTTATTTCAGATCTGAAATGCATATGAATAGTGAAGAGGGCTTAAATGTGTATGGTGCGGTTACCTGGGGTCAAATGTTTATTTACCAAGGCTTTAATGAAAAATGTGGTTGGATGCATACTAGCAGCTACGCAGATGTAGCAGATGTATATGAAGAAAAAATCAAACAAAATAAATCAGGCTGGGTATCTATCTATGATAAAGAAGAAAAAAATATTACCCAAAGAATCATTAATTTAAAATATACGGAAGCAGGACTTGTTCAGTCAAAATCATTTCTTACTTATAAAACAATTCATGGGCCGGTGATGGGAAGTAAAAATGGTAAATGGTTAAGCCTTAAAGAAAATAATCGTTCTTTAAATGCTTTAATGGAATGTTGGATTAGAACCAAAGCAAGCAATTTAAAATCTTATCAACAAGCATTGTCCTTACTAGCCAACAATAGCAATAACACTGTTTTTGCAGATGGAGAAGGTAATATCGCTTATTGGCATGGAAATTTTATGCCAAAAAGAAATGCCAATTTTGATTATAGTTTACCTGTAGATGGTTCTATTAAAAGTACCAATTGGAATGGCATTCATTCACTCAATGAAATTGTACAAAGTATTAATCCGTCCAATGGTTGGTTACAAAATTGCAATGCCACTCCATTTACAGTGGCTGGATCTAGCAGCCCTAAAGCTCAAAATTATCCAGCTTATATGGCACCAGATGGTGAAAATGGCCGAGGCATTACGGCTGTTAAATTATTAGAAAAAATAGATAAAATAAGTATAGACGATTTAATTCATCTTGGATACAATAAACATATGTCGGCCTTTGACGTTTTATTGCCTCCTTTTTTAGCGTATGCAAAAACTATTTCACTCAATGAAAAAGAAAAGAAAGCCATTCAATATTTAAGCAATTGGAATCATGATGGCGATACGGCTTCTATTGCAACCAGTATTGCTATTGAATGGGCTACCGAATGGAGTAAAGAATTACCCCCAGCACCTACCGAAGAAACAAGTACCCATATTTGGAAAAAATATGAGCGAATGGTGACGGCCGTTCCCAATGAAAAAAAATTAGACCTTTTAAATAAAACACTCACACAATTAGAAAAAATTTATGGTAGCTGGGAAATAAGCTGGGGCAGCATTAATAGATATCAAAGAGTTAACCCTGGAGAAAAGTTGGATGACCAATTACCTAGTTTAGCAGTGGGACAAGCTTCTTCTAAATGGGGGACGCTCCCTGCTTTTGAAAGTAAAAGACAAGACAATAGCAACAAACGTTATGGCTATTCTGGAAATAGTTTTATTGCTGCAGTTAGTTTTGGGAAAAAACTAGAAGCTAAAACAATTATCACTGGAGGACAAAGTCGTTTTGCTAATTCAATTCATTTTACCGATCAAGCTCAAAAATACTTAGTAGGTGATTTCAAAAATATTCACTTTTACAAAGAAGATGTTTTAGCACATGAGGTAATATCATATAAACCAGGATTCAATAGATAATGGTCATATAGCTTTGACATAAATGCTACTTTGACCAATCCAGCTAAGTTTTTTACTTCTAATTGTTGCATCATTTTAGTGCGATGTCCTTCTATGGTTCTTTTGCTATGACCCACTTCATATGCAATTTGTTTACTAGACGCTTCTTCACAAATACGAACCAATATATACTTATCATAGGTATGCAGTTGATGTACTTTTTGGGTTAACTTAATTTTTTCCATATGATTGACCATGGCAAAAACCTTTTCTGCAATGATAGAACAGAAATATATTTTATTGAGTCGGGCCATTTCTAATGCCTTGGACCATTCTTGCTTAGTTGCATTTCTGGAGATAACAACAGAAATACCATTGTCAATGAGTTGATACAAATGAGCATCATCTTGCTCATTAAATACCACCATTATAGACAATTTTTTCTTTAAAGCACTTACTTGAACCATAGCATCAGAATGTCCATAATCAAATAAGGAACTATCTACCACTAAAAGTAAGGAAAGGGCTTGTTGGTTTTTATCCATAGCCATATAACCATCCAACTCTTTTAAGCTTTTAATGATATGATAGCCCATTAACATTGGATTGTCTTTAATAAGTAGGCCACAACCCATTGCATA
>CANHOY010000157.1 GCA_947462495.1 Bacteroidota bacterium | reverse complement strand
GGAGAAGTGGAGGGGGAAGTAATTAATTGACCACTGCTATCTGGTATTAAAAATGCTAAACAAAATTCTGCAGCACCACGCATTAATGGATACGCTTTTTGTTCTAGGAAATTTTGATCTTGAGTAAATAAATAATGTTCCCATAAATGTGCCGATGCCCAAGTGCCTCCCATGGTCCAATTGGCCCAACTTGGATCTCCATTACCAAAGTTACCTACGGGGTTAGACATAGCCCATATATCAGAATTATGATGAGCCACCCAACCTGGCATATTATAAAATGTTTTAGCGGTAATTTTTCCAGTGGTAGAAAGATTCCCTATAAATTGCAAAAAGGGTTGATGCATTTCAGACAAATTAGTGTTTTCAGCCAACCAATAATTTTCTTCTGCATTAATATTGATGGTATAATTACTAGACCAAGGTGGTTGAAGATAATGATTCCACAATCCTTGTAAATTAGCTGGAACACCAGGGGTGCGGGAACTAGAAATTAATAAATATCTACCATATTGAAAATATAAAGTTTCTAAATAGGGGTCTGATTCCCCTTTAGCATAACGTTTTAATCGTTCATCGGTAGGTAAATTAACTAAATCCTTATCTGCTAATTTTAATTCAACACGTTTAAAATAGCTTTGATAATCTTTAATATGTTGTTTTTTTATCTCCCCCCAACCTATTTGTTTGGCATGATTTAATTGCGATTCGGCGATGGCTACATTATTTAACCCTTTGGTAGCAGGGTCCTTATCAAATCCGTTGAAACTGGTTGCCATAGAAATATAAATAGTCGCTTCTGTTGCGCCAACCAAACTTAAAGAAGAGTCCGTTTTTTTAATTTCACCTGACGTGGATTGAATTTGAATATTAGCAGAAAAACGAGTTCCCTTTTTGCTATCATACATAATAGCATTTCTAGTTTTTTGCAAATAAATTGGATCTGCTTTTATTGGCGCCAGTCCATTTATTTGAATGGTATTATTAGTATTGGTGATGGTGTGTTGTAAAAGAGATTGTAAATAAACTGTAAACCCCAATGCACCCGCTTTTTTACTGGTTAAATGTATAGCCACAATTTTATCGGGATTAGATACCAAGTACTCTCTTTCTATACTATTATCATTAGAAGTAGTTTTAACTTTCGCAATGGCTTGATCAATATCTAATTCACGATAATAATCTGTGATATAGGGGTCATCGTTTATTTCTAAAAATAGAGTGCCCAAGGGTGCATAAGATTCAGAAAATTTACCTTGTAATTTTTTAATTAATTCCCCGGCTTTTTTATAATTTTTTTCTTGTAATGCTTTTCTAACAGCAGGCAAATTTTTATACGCTTGCGGGTTCATGTTAGCATTTACGGGCTCTCCAGACCATAAAGTAAGATCGTTTAAATATATTTTATCAGTAGCAATGCCTCCAAAAACTGTAGCGCCTTGACGTCCATTGCCTAATACCAAAGCTTCTTCAAAATACTTAGCAGGTTGATCATACCAAAGTTTAAGTGGTTGTTGAATAGACGCTACTGGAATATTGGCAGAGACCTGTTTTGGTGCTTGCTTTTTTTTGATTTGTTTTTTCTGTGCAAATAAAATTACCGGGCAGCAAACCACCATTAAAATTACTTTGTAAAATTTCATAGGAATTAAAATTCAATTTAAAGTTTTTTTCTTTTATTTTTTAGCTTTATTAGTCGTTAAAGTTTTATCTAAATCATTTAATTGTATGGCTAATTCTACTTTTAGTTCTTCGAAAACTTTGTAAGAACCTGCTGTTGGTTTGTAATCTCCAGATTCCACCACACGCATTAAAGCTGCTAATTTATTATCTAATTTAATAGGGTAATTTAATGGGTCTTGTGAACTTTGATTTTTTACTTGATATAAATTTTCTTCAATTGAAGAAAGTTTATCCATGAGTATTTTTATTTCATTCGTACGTTTTGGTTTTGAAGTAGCCAATTCTATTTTAAGTTTCTCTTTGATGGCTCTAATATGTATAACAGCATCATTGGCTTTGCTTACTTCATCTCTAATTTGAATTGATAATTTAAATTTTTCTTCCACATCTGCCATATTAATATCTGTAGCTCTTGGATCTAATTTGATGTCAAAAGGTTCCGTTACCGACTTTCCACCTGAAGTCATCCTAACTTGATACTTACCTGGAACTGCCATTGGGCCTGTGTATACAGGTGCACCCCAAAAAATCATGCCTTTAAAATAAGAAGCACCAGGATATTTTAAGTCCCATTCAAATTTATTTAATCCAGGCTTAATAACTGGTGCAACTGGCTTTCTATCATCTTCATCCTCTTCCACGATAGCGCTGTCCTTTTTTTCTTTTGGAACTGCTCCGATAAATGTTTGAATGGCTACCCCTTCCTTATTTAAAATTTCTATTTTTAAATCATTTGCGTCTTTGTCTAAATAATATTGAAATACTGCTTTTTGAACATTTCTTACAGCATAATAAGGTTTAAATAGATGTACCCCTGCTTGTATGCCTTGGTCTTTGGTTCTTACAGGAGAAATATCATCTAACACATAAATGGAACGGCCATGGGTGGCAATAACAATATCTTTCTCTGTAACCCTAATATCAGAAACTTGAACATCGGGTAAATTTAAACTCAAAGATTCCCAGTTGTCGCCATCGTTGTAAGAAACCCAAATCCCATGTTCAGCGCCAGCATACAGTAAACCTGGTCTTGTTATATCTTCTCTAATCGCATGTACATAGTCATCTGAACGGATACCAGTAATAATTTTTTTCCAAGTCGCACCAAAATCAGAGGTCTTCCAAATATAAGGTGTGCGATCGTCCATTTGATAACGTTTCGCTGCAATATAAGCTGTGCCTGCATTAAAGCGGGACGCTTCTATAATGCTTACCCTCGTATTTTTAGGCATATCTGCAGGTGTAATATTGATCCAATGTTTACCACCATCTTTAGTAAGATGCACTAAACCATCATCTGATCCTGCCCAAATAATATTTACATCTTGATAAGAGGGAGCTAATGCAAATACAGTACCATAAATTTCTGGGCCATTCATGTCGCGTGTAATTACGCCACCACTTACGCCTAATGTTGTTGAATCATTATAAGTTAAATCGGGACTAATTTGTTCCCAACTTTGTCCTTCATTGGTTGTTTTCCAAACATGTTGAGAACAGGTAAATAAAACATTAGGATCGACAGGAGAAAAAACAATTGGAAAAGTCCATTGCCATCTTTCTGGTAATGTTTTAGCTTCTTCTCCAGAAAAAAATCTTGGATACACTTGTACATCACGTCCCTGACCAGTCATTCTATTAATACGTGTAAGCAATGCACCCTGACTACCTGCATAAAAAATATCAGGATTCTTTGGATCTTGTGTAATATAACCACTTTCACCGCCCCCCACTTCATAAGCAAAGCCAATGCCGGCTTTAGTAGTATTGGTTCTTACAGCCCTGTGTTTATAATCCTCACTCGGTAAGGCAATGGTAGAATTATCTTGTTGTGCTGCTGCTACTTGATAAGGAAAATCACTAGTGGTCGTAATATGATATAATTGTGCAGTTGGAAAATCTTCATCTGTCCAACTTAAACCACCATTAATGGAAACAGTACCACCGCCATCATTGGAGCTGGCCATGCGCATTGGATCAGTTGGGTCAATCCATAAATCATGGTTGTCTCCATGAGGTACTGTAATTTCTGTTTTAAAAGTAACACCACCATCGGTAGATTTATAAAAATTTACATTTAATCCATAGACTGTGTTTTTGTCTTTTGGATCGGCTACAATTCTTGAATAATAAAATGCACGTTGGCGTAATTTTCTTTCATTGTTCACGATTTTCCAATTAGCACCTCCATCATCAGAGCGGTACAATCCACCATCAGGTGATTCGACGATAGCCCATACTCTATTGCTATCTACAGGAGAAACCGTTACACCTATTTTTCCAACCACTTTGGGCATACCTGGATTTTTTGAAAGTATTTGCCAACTTGCGCCCCCATTGGTAGATTTATATAAAGCAGACGTGCCCACATCAGCCCACATTTTATAAGGAGTTCTGTACACTTCCCAAATGCTTGTATAAATAGTTTCTGGATTTTGGGGATCAATTACTAAATCTTCTGCTCCTGCTTTATCATTCACAAATAAAACCTTGGTCCAAGTT
>CANHOY010000156.1 GCA_947462495.1 Bacteroidota bacterium | reverse complement strand
GGAGAGGAGCTTGAATTAGAAGCTACTTATGCAAGGATGGGCGATTTTTTGAAAAACAATTGCAAAGGCTACCTGGGCTATATTTTTACTGGCAATTTAGAATTGGCTAAGAAAATACGTTTAAAACCAAGTCGTAGAATAGAATTTTATAATGCGACCATCGATTGCCGATTATTAGAATACGAAATGTATGCAGGAACAAAAAGAGTAGATAAGAAATTAGATACTGAAAATCCAGCCGAATAATTTTTCAATTGTAATTTAATTTGAAACTTATTTATTCAATTTCTTGTTATTGATTAACATGTATTTTGAGGTTTCATAAATCGTTTCCGTTAAAATCCTCATAGATTTTTCTATAGAATCATTACTTACTTTTTGGTTATCCAATACACTCTCAAATATACCTTTGGAAGCATTTTTTATTTTATACCCAAAATAGTATTGATTGTTTAAAACACCCACTTGTTGATTAAAATCGTCGTATAAAAAAATGGAATTATTGCTATTGGGCTTATTGACCAAATTAAATACGTCTTTCCCCATAGTAGTATTGGTATAAGGAATATTGCATAAGGAGGCAATACTAGGTAGCACATCCAACTGAGATACGGGTAGGCTATATTCTTTAGGTGTTAAAATTTTAGGAGCATAAAATAGAAATGGGATGTGCATATTGGTTAAGCCTTGTTCTGTAAATGTTTTAGGTAGCATATTGCCTGCGTCTCCTTTAATACCATGGTCTCCAATGAAAACAAATAAGGTGTTGTCGAAATATTTCTCTTTTTTGGCCGCTTCTATAAATTGTTCAAAACAATAATCGGTGTATCTAAAAGCATTGTACTCGTCATTGTTCTCAAATCCATATTTTAATAATGAATCTTTAGAAACCTTAATTTTTTTAAAGGTTTTTAAATCTTCTTCTGGTATGGTATAAGGGCGGTGATTATCGGCTGTTTGAATAATAGCAAAAAAAGGTTTTGTATTAGCACTAAGTTTTTGATTGGCTTCCATAAACAAGTTTTTATCACTAATTCCCCAAACATCTATTTCACTGGACTGATATTTACCTTGTTCATATATATGCAAGTCCTCAATATTATTAGTTAGCACCCCTCTAATATTGGCCCAACTGGCACTTCCTCCTAAAAAATAGAATTTTTCATATTTTTTAAAATCGGCTAAAATGGTATGTTGATCTACGGACAATGGATTGCGACTGGATGTTCTTCCTTCTAAAATATCAGGCGTACCGGTAATGGTTGCCCAAACACCTCTAGCAGTTCCATAGGCTGGAGAAAACGCTCTATTAAAATAGACGCCTTGCTTTCTCATTTGATTAAAATAGGGCGTTGCATTTAAAGGATTTCCAATGACAGAACTTTTATATGCCGAAAAAGATTCGCAAATAACCAATACCACGTTTTTGATTTTGGGGGCAATGGAATCATTTGGTTTTGGATTTATTACTCTAGAAAATTTAAATTCATTTGCATTTTGTTCTTGTGCAGGTAGTTCTAAATATTCACTAATAACTGCATAATTATTTTTAATTAAATCTTTATTTATTATAGCTGTTCTAAAATTTAGGGTACTAAAAAAAGATTGCATGGGATTCAAAGCCACATTGGCATTAAAATCGCTGCCTAAACTATAGGCGTCGCTCCACCTTAAAGGATATTGCCCTCCCGAATAAACCACATTACCAATAATACTATAAATAAGGATAAAAAGAAATAATATGTTGAGGAGGATACGATTTAACTTATTTCCAGAAGCTTCATTTTTTAAAGCTATTCTAAAAGTGAATTGAATCAATTTATAAAGTAGCCATAAGGATAAAGCAATAACTGCAATAATGAGAAGGATAGGATAGGATTGCCACATCATTTGTAAAGAAATAGCCGCATTGTCTAAATAACTTAATATACTTGCATTGAGCCTTTGATGCACATACGCATAATGTATAAAATCGGTAGTATAAAACAGAATTAAGAAAGCACCAAAAATCATCCAAATAGAAAAAGCTATTTTTTTACCTCTTTGGGTTTTAAAAGGATTTAAAGGTTTAAAAAATGACAATAATAAAATGAATAGTATAGTAATGGCCACATACCTTAAGTCATACCTAAACCCCAATAGATAAGCAGATTTTAAAGACCCTTCATTGCTTACTGGGGCTGTAAATCGAAATACAAAAACAATACGTAATAAAGTCATTAAAGCTAAAAAACAAAATCCTGTAAGGGTATTCCAAAAAATACTTTTAGTAATTGCAATTTTTTTCATCATTATTTTCTTTAAAATCCAATTTTTACTTCTTTAATTATATATTAAATAGGACTCCATCTCTTTTTTCCAATGAGTCACTTTTAACAATTGTACCACGTTACTTAACCATTCTTTTAATGGCAAATTGAATAAGTCTTCCGCATTTTGAATTCCGAGCAATAAAGATAAATGATTTTCCCCAGTAGGATTTGCATTCGTAGGATAAGCCTTCCATTTGAAATGTTGAGGGTGAATATCTTTCACCAATTTCAATAACAATAATCCATTTAATACTGAATTAAAATGATAAGGATCTAACACTTTAATTCTAATGCCATTGAGTTCAATTAAACTGCCATCATTTGGTAATGAAAGAGGCAGTGACTCCATTTTAATATCTTCTCTTAAAATATTTTGTCCTACCATCATAATTGCTGGTACATTAAACCAATTGGCTCCAATCCACTCAAAAGAATAGGCCGTGCCTCTTCCAATACTGACATTGGTAGCTTCAAACAAACACAAGCCTGGATAGAGTATACAGGCTTCTATATTTTGTAATGCAGGCGAAGTGGCTACCCATGGTTTATGCCAATCATAAAATAATTGTTCCCTATTCCAGTTTTTACAAGCAATTACTTCTAATGGTGCATTTATTTTTTCCACCGCATTAAAATACTGTGCTAATTCTCCAATCGTACATTGATGTTTGATAGGAATGGAATAGCGACCTATAAAACTTTTTATTGTCTTATTCAATATAGGGCCTTCCACCATTTGAAAATTCCCTCCCAAAGGATTGGGCCTATCTAAAATAATAATTTGCTTTTTAAATTGGGCTGCTGCTTCTAGCCAATAGGTCATTGACCATAAGTATGTATAAAATCGAACGCCTACGTCTGGAATATCAAATAATAATATGTCAATTTCTTGTAAATCTTGAAAAGTGGGTGCAAATTTTTCTCCATATAAACTTATAATGGGCAATCCTGTAAGAGTATCAATTTCATTATTTATTTTGGCGCCATCAACCCCTTTGCTATTAATGCCATGCTCTGGTGAAAATAATTTTACAATATTAAATCCATTATTGATTAATGCTTTTCTACTTTTCTCGCCAGTGCTTGTGAGTGCTGCGTCATTGGTTAATAATGCAATGGATTTATTTTTCCAGCTTGGTTCGGAACTTAAAAGAATATCAATACCAAATTGTAAAGGCATATTTAGCTACTTTTTGCTTCAAATTCTAAAACCTTTTTTAAATTTTCCATAACATTAAAAATAATAGGGCAACGATCATAATGCATGTAGGTCGTAAAAAGTCTTTTATTAAAATCGGGAATATGAAATGCGGGAAATTCTCTACAACCTGCAAAACGATGTTCATACACGCTGCAACTATTTTCTACTAAAAAATGACAGGGTATGGAATTAATTACCATTCTGCCAGATTCTCCTTTTGAAATATAAGCCTCGTCAAATTTTTCCCTTGTTTGCCCCAAATGATTGGCCAAATGATTGGCTTCTGCCTCATCAATATTTACCATTAAGCTTTTGCAGCAATTGCCACAGCTGGTACAATCTATTTGAGGGCTAATGGTCTCTGATAGGGTAAAAACCGCATTATCTAGTTCCTGGCTGTTAATTTGCCTCAAAAAGCCTTGAAATTCATCGTTTTCGGCGATAAGCTCCACAGCCTTAGTTTTAATGAAATCAAGGTCTACAATGGGGTATTTTGGGTCTGTTTTGATGGTTTAAAGATAAGTGATTAATCGTTTATCCACATAAAAGTGACAATTGGTGAAAAGTAAAATTGGGGTAACCACCGTGCTCATTAGATTTGCAGACAGACAAGGGCCAATTTTGCCCCTAAAGCATTGATAATTATGGCAGAAACTAAGATACCAGTTGAATACAACGAAGACTCGATTAGATCCTTAGATTGG
>CANHOY010000155.1 GCA_947462495.1 Bacteroidota bacterium | reverse complement strand
CTTGATAAAAATGATTTCAATTGTTTACCGTTATGTCTTACTTTCTGCTTAAATGACCTTAAATTTACTTTCATATATAGTTTAATCTGACGCGAAATAATACCATTAAACTATAACTATCAAATCTATTTACATAATGATGAGTTGGGATATCTATAAAAAAGGATTTAAAGCTTTCTTACAACTTGAAAAGTCATTAAGCGGGCACTCTGTGGAAGCTTATCTAAGGGATATTGATAAACTAACCAATTATCTAGAAGCCAATGAAAATAACCTTTCCCCTTCAGAAGTTACTTTAAACCATCTTCAAGCTTTTGTACAATGTATTGGAGAAATGGAAATGGCCCCTACTTCTCAAGCAAGAATCATCTCCGGTATAAAATCTTTTTTTAAATATTGCTTACTTGAACAAATATGTACCCTTAATCCAACTACCTTATTGAATAGCCCCAAAACAAGACGTAAATTACCAGATGTTTTAAGCTTTGAAGAAATAGAACAATTAATTGGTCAAATTGATTTAAGTAAACCAGAAGGAGGACGTAATAAAGCAATTTTAGAAACCATGTATAGTTCTGGCTTAAGAGTGACAGAAGCCATTAATTTAAAAATTTCTTGTTTGTATTTAGATGTTGGATTTATAAGAGTAATAGGGAAAGGTGATAAAGAAAGATTAGTACCTATTGGAAGCGATGCCATTAAATTCATCAAATTATATAAAGAGACTATTCGAATACACCAAACTCCAGCTAAAGGTTGCGAAGATGTATTGTTTTTAAATAACCGAGGGAGAGGTTTAAGTAGAGTGATGATTTTTTATATTATTAAAGCCCTTATTTTAAAAACGGGCATCAAGAAATCTATTTCACCCCATAGTTTTAGGCATTCTTTTGCAACACATTTAGTGGAAGGGGGAGCCGATTTGAGGGCAGTTCAAGAAATGCTGGGTCATGAGAGTATTACCACCACCGAAATTTACACCCATATCAACCGTGAATACCTAAGAGATACCCTGGATCGCTTTCACCCTGCTTTCAAAAAATGAAAAAAAAAGGCACTTAATGTCTTAAAATTAATTAGGTTTGTCCTCTAAATTAATCAAATGAAAAAGATACTCTTTGTACTAGGTACGGTTTTAAGTATGGCAGTAACTGCGCAAGTAAAAATGCCAGCTGCAAGCCCCACTCAAACTTTAATACAAGATTTCGGTTTAGGTAAAATCGAAATTGTTTATTCAAGACCAAGTTTAAAAGGTCGTGCAGCTTTTGGAAATGGAAGTTTACTAGCTCCAACAGGTATTGTTTGGAGAACGGGTGCTAATGGTGCCACCAAAGTTACCTTCTCTCATCCTGTAACTATTGGCGATAAAACTTTAGCGGCAGGTTCTTATGGCTTATTCACTATTCCAGGCGAAAAAGAATGGACTATCATTTTTAATAGCAATTCAAAAGGTTGGGGAAGTTTTACTTACACAGAATCTGAAGATGTGGTTCGTGTAAAAGTAAAACCTGAAATCACCAGCAATAACACCGAAACACTCATTATTGGCATTGGAGATATCACTCCAGAATCAGCTGCCATTTATTTGAAATGGGCTACAACATTAGTGGCTGTGCCAATTAAAACAGATATTAAATCTACTATCCGTTCACAAATAGAAGCTTCTACAACTGGAACAGCTGCCAATGGTGCCGCTTATCAAGCCGCAGCAAATTTTTATTATGACATGGATAAAGATTATGACAAAGCACTAGTTTTTGTTGACAAAGCGATTGCTTTGGATGCTAAAGCTTATTGGTTATTTTTATTAAAAGCGAAGACTCAAAAAGAATTAGGAGATAAAAAAGGCGCTAAAGCAAGTGCTGAAATTTGTATTAAAATGGCGGAAGCCGGCAAAAATGCAGACTATGTTCGTTCTGCTACAGAGCTTATTGCTTCTCTTTAATAGTACTAATGATCTATATTAAAAAGAGTCCCGAGTAATCGGGACTCTTTTTTGTACATTTGTAATCCAACGCGGAGGTGGCGAAATTGGTAGACGCACTACCTTGAGGTGGTAGCGCCCACACCCGGGCGTGGGAGTTCGAATCTCCTCTTCCGCACCAACCCCATCATAAAAGTGATGGGGTTTTTTGTTTCGAAGCTCTGTGAAAAGCTTGCTTTTATAAACAGATGAGAAACAAAAAAATAACGATCCCGCTTTGCGGGATTGTTGAAAGGGTTTGCGTAAGCACCCCATTTAGATCAGCGAACGAAGTGAGCTAATCTAAACTTATATTTTATTATATTTGTAACATGTCTACCTATACTGTTACTTGCCCTAAGTGTCAAAACAACTTTGAACCTACTGATGCTATTAGAGAGGAAGTGGAAAAAGAATTGCGTGGCAAAATGACCGACTGGCAAAAAAAGAAAGAAGAAGAAACGAATGTTTTATTGGCAGAGCAAAAAATTATCATTGAAAACGAGTTGGCAGAAAAATTAAAAAAAGACTTAGGAGCTCAATACGACCATAAGATAAAAGTCATGCAGCAAAGTGAATCTGCCATGAGTAAGCAAGTAAAAGATTTTCAAGAGAAAGAATTAGAGTTCCTTAAACAAGTACAAGCCATACAAGCAAAAGAAGCAGCATTAGAATTAGAATTACAAAGAAAATTAATTGCAGAAAGAGAAAATATAAAAGCACAAATTCTTAAGGAAGAATTAGAACGCGGCTCCTTAAAAGACCAAGAATATCAACTTAAGGTTAAAGAATTAGAAAAACAACTTGATGATCAGCGCAAATTGGCTGATGAAATGAAGCGTAAAGCCGAGCAAGGAAGTATGCAAATGCAAGGTGAAGTGCAAGAGCTTTTATTAGAAGAACTATTAAAATCTAGTTTTCCTTTTGATCAAATTGTAGAAGTAGGAAAAGGAGTTCGTGGTGCAGATTGTATACAAATTGTACGAAATAACTTAGGCCAAGAAGCAGGTAAAATAATTTATGAAAGTAAAAGAACAACTGCTTTTGCACAAGAGTGGATAGAAAAGCTAAAAACGGATATGCGAAGTCAAGGCGCAGACATTGCGATTATTGTTACCCAAGCATTTCCTAAAGACATGGAAAGATTTGGCGAAAAAGAAGGCGTTTACATTTGTTCTTATCAAGAAGTAAAAAGCGTAGCACTATTACTTAGAAATGCAATTTTAAAGATATACGATTCTAAAAAAAGCCAAGTAAACAAAGGCGATAAAATGAGCTTCTTATACGACTACCTCATTAGCAATGAGTTTAACGAGCAATGGAAAGCCATTGGAGAAGGATTTAGACAAATGCGTTATAGTATTCAAAAGGAAAGAGACGCTATGGAAAAATTATGGAAGTCACGCGAGAAGCAACTTGAAAAAGTATTATTAAATGCCATGCATATCAAAGGATCAATAGAAGGCATTGCAGGCGCTGATGCTATTAATTTGAATTTACTAGATGAGGAAGACACTTTAGGATTAGAAGATTAATCATTCTTCTTCTATTTCATTATGATTATCTCCATTAATACTATCATCATTTTCTTCGTTAAATTCTTCTCTCAAATCCTCTAACTCTTCGCCAGGAATTTCTAATTCTATTGGATTTACATTTTTAACCAATACCTTATTCCCTTCCGAATCTACATGAACCGCCTTATGCCCTTTCTTGAAAATATCTTCCTTAGCTGGATATAAAGTTAGTTTTAAATTTTGCACTACTAAGTCGGTATTTTGATTAATTTTTTTCATAAAACTATGTTTTAAAATGAACATACATTTTTTAAAACAAATCCTTCCATATTACTTTAAGACTTGTATTATAAAATACATAGTAAAGTAATTAATTTCTAATGTTAATTACTATGACCTTTGTCATAAAAAAAAATTAAACAATACAGGCAGCCCAAACAAAATCGGAACTGATAGAATAATGTATTTGCACTTCTATTGCCAATGCATCACTAAAAATAGAAGCTGGCAGCATCCCACTAGAAGTTATAGCTAATTCATCTACTATTAAATTTTTAGAAAAATCAATACCCGATTGCTCATGCATTTTAAACATCGCTTCTTTCGCTGCCCAAAAAAAAGTCATTTGTTTTAATTGTTCTGCTTCATCAAGTGTATTAATTTTATCAAGCTCTGTAGCATGTAAAAACTTATGGGCTACTTTACCTACCCTATCTTGAATCATTTCTATATCAATCCCCACTGGTTCTTTGGAACTAATAATACATGCAGCATATCCATTGCAATG
>CANHOY010000154.1 GCA_947462495.1 Bacteroidota bacterium | reverse complement strand
GGCTATAAAACAATTTTCACCAAATTGAGGATCTTTCCCTTGAACTGTGAGTATGGTTGCCATAAAAATGCGACTTTTGTACTGCAATTTAATAGTTATTATGTCCAGTATTAATAATAGACAACTTTTTTTTCAGCATTTAGCACAAACCTCCGATAAGCCTATTGGTATCGAAGTAGCTTCTGCCGAAGGCATCTATATTAAGGATATACATGGGAAAGCATTTATAGATATGATTGCTGGATTTAGTGTTTGTAATATTGGACATAGCCACCCCGATGTGATCAAAGCCATCCAAGAACAAATAGCAAAATACATGCACGTAATTGTGTATGGCGAATTCATTCAAGCACCACAGGTACAATACGCTAAAGCGTTAACGAGTTTGTTGCCAGAAAATTTACAATCGGTTTATTTTACCAACAGTGGAGCAGAAGCTACCGAAGGCGCTATGAAATTAGCCAAGCGTGTTACAAAAAGATCAAAGATCGTTTCTTTTAAAGGGGGTTATCATGGAAGTACACAAGGAGCATTAAGTGTGATGGGTGATGAATATTTTAAAAATGCATTTAGGCCTTTGCTACCAGATACCCTTCAATTAAGCTATAATAATTTTGAAGACCTTGCGCAAATAGATGCTACGGTGGCATGTATTATTCTTGAACCAGTGCAAGCCGAGTCGGGCATTACACCAGCTTCCAAAGAATGGTTAGCGGCTATTGCAGAAAAGTGCAAACAGCATTGTATACTTTTAATTTTTGATGAAATACAATCTGGCTTTGGTCGAACAGGTTCTTTATTTGTTTTTGAACAGTACGGAATTATTCCAGATATATTATTAGTAGGTAAAGCATTAGGAGGAGGGCTTCCATTAGGTGCATTTATATCCCATCCTAAAATGATGGCACTATTAACTGAAAGTCCGGTACTAGGACATATTACAACATTTGGAGGTAATCCAGTTTGTTGTGCAGCGGGAGAGGCAGCATTAAAAGTTTTACAAAAGTCTGATTGGATAGAAGCAGTAGCTGCGAAGGAAAATATTTTAATAAATGAAATGGTGCATCCTGCAATTATCCATAGAAGCTATAAAGGATTGTGGATGTCATTGCAATTTAAAAGTGAAGCCATAGCAAAAAAGGTAGCTGCTACTTGTGTGGAAAATGGAATTATTACCGATTGGTTTTTATTTGCAGAAGATCGGATTCGTATTGCACCACCTTTATGTATTACCCCTGCGGAACTTTCAGATGCGATTGTAAAAATAAAATTAAGTATTGATCAAGTGGTTTAATTATGCTTGTCAATTTAATATACTAAGAATTAACAATCCCCTGTTCTGCAAAATTTTCTATACAAAGCCTCATACTTTGGAATGATATGGTGAATATCGAAAAGCTTAGCTTCTTTTAAAGCATTATGTTTAAAAGCTTTCAGTTTAGTTTCATCTTGTAATAAATCAATAGCGTTTTTACTCATTTCGGCCACATCGCCAACTGGAGAAGTAAAACCAGTAACTCCATTTATATTTATTTCATTCAATCCGCCAGCATCGGAACTAATCACGACAGTACTTGCTGCCATAGCTTCTAAAGCAGCCAATCCAAAACTTTCATATTCAGAAGGCAATAGAAATACATCACTTACAGCTAATATTTCTTCCATTTGTTCTTGCTTGCCTAAAAAACGAACATCTGCTTCTAAACCATATTGTCTAGTAAGGTCTTCTGCTAATGGTCGCTCAGGGCCATCGCCCACCATTAATAATTTAGCAGGTAAGGCTGTATGAATATTTTTAAAAATTTCCATCACATTATCGATACGCTTAATTTTTCTAAAGTTAGAAGCGTGTATAATTATTTTTTCATTGTTAGGAGCAATCACTTGTCTAAAGGCGGCTACAGGTTTTTTATTATAACGGTGTACGTCTACAAAGTTATGAATGACTTCAATTTCTTTTTTAATATCGAAATGCTTAAAAGTTTCTGCTCTTAAGTTATCTGATACGGCGGTGATGCTATCACTTTCATTAATAGAAAAAGTAACTACCGGTTCATAAGTTTTATCACGACCTACTAAAGTAATGTCTGTACCATGTAAAGTGGTGATGACAGGAACAATACGACCTGTTTTTTGTTTTACAATTTGCTTAGCCGTATACGCAGCTGAAGCATGTGGAATTGCATAATGGGCATGAATTAAATCTAAATCATGATTTAAAATTACATCTACCATCGTACTAGCTAATGCCAATTCGTAAGGAGGATAATCAAACAATGGATAGGTGGGCACCCTTACTTCGTGGTAAAATATATTGGTATGAAAACCATTCAGTCTCACTGGTTGTTGATAGGTAATAAAGTGAATTTCATGGCCTTTTTCTGCCAATGCCTTACCTAATTCTGTTGCTAATACGCCGCTACCTCCGAAAGTGGGGTAGCAAACAATTCCGATCTTCATTTTTGTGCTATTGTATATGCAATTAACAACTAAATCTTTGATAAAGTTTAATTATATTTAGGAATTATTTGAACGTTAAATCTACCACTATGCGTAAGCTTCTTCTATTTGTTTTTTGTTTGCCTATTATAGCGCAAGCCCAAGTGAATCAAGACAGTATTAATATTAAAAAAATGGTTGATGAAATTATGACCAATGGTAAAGCTTATGACTTGTTAAGAGAGCTTACTAAAAATATTGGCGGTCGTTTGGCAGGCTCCCCACAACAACAAAATGCAGCCATTTGGGGTAAAAGAAATATGGAAGCCTATCATCCTGATCAAGTTTTTATGCAACCTTGTAAAACGCCCAATTGGCAAAGAGGGGGAAAGGATTTTGCAGCCATTACAAGTGTTAATGGTAAAGCACAAAACGAACCATTAGCTGCTTTAGCTTTAGGGAATTCATTAGGAAGTAATGGTTTAATTGAAGCTGAACTATTAGCAGTGTCTAATTTTGATGAATTGGAAAAAAGGAAAGAGGAAGTAAAAGGGAAAATAGTTTATTTCAATAGTCAATTCAATCCATCACGTATCCAAACTTTTACGGCTTATGGTGAAACAGGAATATATCGCAGTACTGGGGCAAGTCGTGCTGCTAAATATGGTGCAGTGGGGGTGATGATTCATTCATTAAGTAGCGCACCTGATAATGAACCACATACTGGTGGTATGCGTTATGATGAGTCTTTACCTAAGATACCTGCTGTGGCTTTAGGTCCTAATGATGCTAAAGCACTTTGGGAAGCTGCCAAAACTTCAAAAATTCGTGTTCAAATGCAAACCTATGGTTTCTTCTTGCCCGATGCGGAGGAGAATAATGTAGTGGCTGAATTAAAAGGAACTGAATTTCCTGACGAAATTATTACTATTGGCGGGCACTTAGATAGTTGGGATGTTAATGAAGGAGCACACGATGATGGCGCCGGTATTGTACAAACCATGGAATTATTAAGAGCTATGAAAGCATTAAATTATCAACCCAAACATACAATTCATTTTGTATTGTTTGCGAATGAAGAGAATGGTGGAAAAGGAGGTGCGAAGTATGCTGAATTAGCAAAATTGAATAAGGAGAAACATATTTTTGCAATAGAAAGTGATGCAGGTGGTTTTACACCAAGATCTATTGGCATTACTACTACTGCCGCTCAGTTTAAAAGGTTTCAGCAGTGGACTCCGCTTTTAAAACCTTATGGCACTGAAATTACAGCTGGAGGTGGTGGTGCTGATATTGGTCCTTTAGCATCTTATGACAAGACGACTATTATGGCCGGATTGATTCCAGATAGCCAGCGTTATTTTGATTTACACCATGCTAAAACTGATGTTTTTGAAAATGTAAATAAACGCGAACTACTTTTAGGGGCTGCTAATATGGCTGCAATTATTTATTTAGTAGACCAATATGGTGTAAACCCGTAATAAAACTTATCGAAAAAATACCTAACCATCGTCTCTCAGCTCGCAAGCTCGAATGTTCGTCGATGCTTAGTATTATTTTCTACATATTTTATTTCTTATGTGTTATATAGCGTTATAAATAAAAGGCTCACTCAAAATTATATTTCTTTCAACCCCTTAAAAACTTTACTACGCATTGGATTTAAATCATTGAAAAAATCATAAGAGAAGAAACTAAAAAGTCCTTAAATTTTTATTAAGGACTTTAAAATCAAGACCCTCGTTTATGGGGGGTCTTGAAAAAATCATAAGAGAAGAAACTAAAAAGTCCTTAAATTTTTATTAAGGACTTTAAAATCAAGACCCTCGTTTATGGGGGGTCTTGAAAAAATCATAAGAGAAGAAACTAAAAAGTCCTTAAATTTTTATTAAGGACTTT
>CANHOY010000153.1 GCA_947462495.1 Bacteroidota bacterium | reverse complement strand
GATCCCTTTACTATTAAATTCATGAATACTTACTGGAATGGCTGGAACAAAATGTCCCATGATTCCATCAATAGCATGCATAGGAATACTCCAAATTCTAAAAAAACCTAAAATATGATCTATTCTAAAGGCATCAAAATAATAACTCATTTGCTCGAACCTTAATTTCCACCATTTAAAATCATTGGCCACCATCGATTCCCAATTATAGGTAGGGAAGCCCCAATTTTGACCTTTAACGGCGAAATCATCTGGCGGAGCCCCTGCTTGCATATCCATGTGAAATAAATTTGGATGTTGCCAAGCATCTGCACCAAAACGATATACCCCAATTGGGATATCCCCTTTTAGCACAATCCCATTTTGATGGGCATAATGGGTAGCATTACTTAGTTGAAGATGTAAATGATACTGTACAAAATAATAAAAAGCTATTTCTTGATAGGTTGAAGACTTTGGATGAGTTAGCTTTTCAATCTCTGATTCATTGTAGGTAGCATGGGTAGACCAATTATTAAAATCAACAGTCCCATTCAATTCTCTTAAATAAGAAAAAACACTGTAGGAAATGAGCCAATGAGCATTGTTTTTATAAAAATCATTAAACCCTTCAGAAGCTAAGTCCTTTTTACCATTTTCTATATATAAGGTTCTTAATATTTTCCACTTCAATTCCATGACTGCGTCGTAGTCTACAGTAGCTAATTCATTTAATGAATTAATTAAGGATTCATAGGGCTTCAAAATAGAGTCTTGTCCTTTTTTCATTACCTCTTCAATTCTTATAAACATAGGATGTAATGCGAATGCAGAAATGGCCGCATAAGGATAAGAATCCATCCAGGTATGGGTAGCCGTAGTGTCATTTAATGGTAATAATTGAATTAGTTTTAATCCTATTTTTTTAGACCAATCTACCAATAGTTTAATATCTGCGAATTCCCCAACACCCATGCTATTTTTTGATCTTAAAGAAAATACAGGAATAGCTACCCCTGCCCCTTTCCATTGGGTATTATTTAAATGTACAAAACCATCATTGATGATAATTAACTTATCCTTACCTATTGGCTCATAGACTACTCTATTATTATTAGACTCAAATGCAACAAATGTTTTTTTAGTTACATCGTACACTCCATACTTATATACTAATGGAAAATTACTTTTTGTTAAATTCAAACTAATTTCAAAATAAGGCAGGTCTGCCATTTTAGTTAAAGGCAAAACTTTTTTAATATCCCAAGCACCCATCATTTTATCTTCACCAATAATACAAATCGTTTGATTGGCTTCCAATAAAGGCGCCTTTACTCTAAAAACGTGGGTAGTATTTTTCTCAATCCCCTTCGACAAAGGTTCAAATTCATTAGGTTTTAATAAAACTTTTAAAAAGGGTTCTGTATAAAAAACATTTTCTACAAACCCAGCATAATTCCATGCATCCAATAAAATTAATTCATTACTAGTTATATTATTGGGCGTAAAGCATTTATCATTGCCCCAATCAAATAACAAACTCCCATCGGCATTTTTTATAAAATAATGATAAGTAATTACATCTTGCTGGAGGAATTCAGGACAATCTAAATGCAATACCCAATAAGATTCATTTAAAAAAACTAATGGTATGGCTTTTTCTACTTGCCCATTCCCAAGTAAAGGGTGATTCCCATAAATATAAATCTCCTGACCGTAAGTGGTTTGATATTTAAGATGAAAGCTAATTTTCTTAGGTTTAGCCCCTTTTTTAAGACTTGCTTTTTTTGTATTCAATCCTTTTTTACTTTCTTCAACTATTTGCATATCAATCCTTTTGTCCTTTGAATGGTAATTTTTTGAAAATCCAGCTTTATTTAAAAAGTGTTTAAAGATAAAAAGTAAAAGTGTATAAAAAACACAATAACTAGTTTTTTGCTGAAATAATAGAAGGATTCGTATATTTACGTATGCTACTTATTATCAGTCGATTACGAAATATTAATGGATAAAATACATATCTATACTGATGGCTCTTCTCGTGGCAACCCAGGTCCTGGTGGTTTTGGTGCTATTTTAATGTGGGGTGATAAATTAAAAGAAATATCGGAAGCCTACCGTAAAACCACCAATAATCGAATGGAATTATTGGCTGTGATTAAAGCAATTTTAGCACTCAAGACGAAAGAATTACCTGTGCATATTTACACCGATAGTAAATATGTAGTTGAATCAGTCGAAAAAAAATGGTTGGATAATTGGATTAAAACCGATTTCAAAGGTGGTAAAAAGAATAAAGATTTATGGCTTCAATACCATAAAGTGGCCGCCCCTTTTCACATTAAATTTCATTGGGTCAAAGGACATAGTACCAATCAATACAATAACAGATGTGACGCTTTAGCTACTGAGGCTGCAGACAATGGGCCTTGGAAAATTGATATGGTATTCGAGGAAAATGAAAAATTGAAATAATCAATTATTTCAACAACTAGATTGCTTTAAACTTTGGAATAAGTAATCGGAAAGAGCCAAATAAAACCCCACCAAATACTAAAGTTCCTGCAACGCTATAAGGGTAAAAAGGCAAGCCATCCGCCATTGTTTGTAAAAATCCTGTCAAGTTAATGGCATGGTGGTATCCTCCTCCTTGAGCCCAAACCAAAGAATTTGACACTATGAAATAGGCAGTTGGTGCTGCAAAAAAACCAATGATATATTTAGATAGTTTATTGCTTTGTAATCCGAAACCAAAAACAGCTGTTCCTGCAATTAAAATATAATTTAATAATTGACCCTCATAAAATCCTTGCATTGGACTCAAATGATAATAAAACAATACTTGATACAATACATCAGAAATAAACATAGATAAGATGGGCAATAAAAAAGCATATTGTTTTCTTGAAGCAAACAAAGAGCCACCAAACAAAGCAATTGCAATTTGTGGAGCAAAACCATAAGGTCTACCAGGTAAAACGCGGTATAAAGCACTGGTAGCAATCATGATTGCAATGGCTAGTATTATTTGTTTGTTCAATTTCATCATTATTTTTTTATAGTTACAGTGAGCAGTGATAATTAACCTGAGATACAAAAATAAGGGTTCAGGATTTATTTTTTAAGAATGATTTTCCTCATGTGTTAATAAACTTAGTTGGGCACCAATGACCTAAACAAAACGCTTGGTTGTTGAGCAACTAGCTTAAGGGATGCTTCTGCTTCCATCACTGCACTATCCCCTGCTTTTAATGACAGTTGATCTAGCAGCAATGCCCCTTCTGTAACCAATAGTATCTCCATTGAATGGGTAGTAATTGTATAAGATTCCCCACTATTTAATGTGATTTTCGTTAAACCAAAATCGGGTATGGGACAAGGGTAATTGGTTTCATTTGAATTAATGGAGATACCCTCTAATGGCTTAGGGAAAGTGGGTTCAAATTTTACATGATCAATAAGTTCATGAATGTCCACATGTTTTGGAGTAAGTCCCCCTCTTAAAACATTATCACTATTGGCCATTAATTCAATATTTTGACCTTCTAAATAGGCATGTAATAAACCTGCTCCTTGAAATATTCCATGGTACTTTGGAAGATGAATAATATTTAAAATATATATCGAAAATATTCCTTTATCAATATTAGAAGCTGGAATACCATCAGCATAATATTTATGTGCCCAATAGTGAGGATCTGCTTTGGTGACAGTCCCATTTTTTACAGCAGCAGTAGCTTCTACTAAAAGAGATTTTAATATTTGATCAGAAGCCTCCATAGGCAATTGCATAAAATAGGTATATAAATTTTTATAGTCTGCCCCTTTAAATTCATTCAACAATAAGTGAAACTGATTATAATTACGCAAGCGTTCTGCAAGCAATTCAGGAGATAAAAAACCATGCAATAACCAAAAATCACTCAATGCCACCATTACTTCAGGTTTGTGATTTTTATCTTTATAATTACGAGTAACTGCATCCAATGGAATACCGGCAGCTTCTTCTTTTTCAAATCCAATCGCCGCATTGTCTTTACTTGGATGTACTTGAATACTTAGCATATTTTTTACATCCAATATTTTAAATAAATAAGGAATGGTTCCAAAATTTTGAAATGTCTTAGCTCCTATCCACTTGCTAGGATTTTCCTTTATTAAAATAGCTAAACTAATTTCTCCTTTTGCAGTGGCCACTACAGAAGCAGCACTGGGGTGTGCCCCCATCCAATATTCAGCATAGGGCAAATGATTTACATTTTCAATGCCCATCAAATTAGGGATGAAACTAGTTCCCCCCCAATCATAATGCCTATGTTTTCCTTGTAATTTATACGCTTTTTGCATGTGTATAAAATGACGATGTTTAAACTAGATTTTAAATCTAAATGAAAAATGTAT
>CANHOY010000152.1 GCA_947462495.1 Bacteroidota bacterium | reverse complement strand
TCCTGTATAAAAGGCTTTCCCTTGATTGGCTTCGGTAAACGCATTCACAAATTTTTGTAAGTAAGGGTCCTGCGCAATCATGAAAGTAGTAATAGGAATATGGAGTTTTCTAGCCATCTTCGCTTGGCTATAACATTTTTCTACAATGTATTGGTCTAGTCCATTGCTATTCATATAGTAATTCCCATCGGGCTCTTTAATACAACTAGGCTTACCATCCGTAATCATAAAAATTTGCTTATTGGTATTTCTCTTTCTTCTTAGTATATCCATGGCCAGCTGCAAACCCGCCACCGTATTGGTATGATAGGGTCCTACTTTTAAATAAGGCAATTCTTGAATACTAATAGTCCAGGCGTCGTCGCCAAAAACTAAAATATCAATCGTGTCTTTAGGATAACGTGTAGTTATTAATTCTGCTAACGCCATCGCTACTTTTTTAGCAGGTGTAATTCTATCTTCTCCATATAAAATCATACTATGGCTTATATCAATCATCAACACCGTGCTCATTTGTGATTTTTGTTCGGTCTGTTCTACTACTAAATCTTCTTCTGTCAAATTAAATGTATCAATGCCATGATTAATTTGTGCATTTTTGATACTCTCTGTTAAAGAAATATTTTCAATATTGTCTCCAAAATTAAATTCTTTGAATTCTCCATTTTTTTCATCGCCCTGGCCCAAGGTTTTTGTTTTATGATTTCCCTTACCCGCAGTTTTTAAATCTCCGAAAATATTATTCAGTGCAGTTTGTCGAATAGCCCTTTCTGTTTTAGCCGTTATTTTTGTTTCGCCATCTCCTCCACCATCTTTAATTTCTTGTTTGATATAGCCCTTCTTTTTTAAATCTTCAATAAAATCGTCAATGGTATATTTTTCGTCTGTTAATTTATATTCCACATCTAATTCGCGCATCCAGCTAATGGTTTCGTCAAAATCACCAGAAGTATGTACAATCAATTCCTTGAATATCTCAAACAATCTATCAAAGGGTGATTGCTCTGGTGCTTCGTATGTTTTAAAGTGAAATCCTTTCATTATTTTCGCAAATAGGCGGGTGTAAATTTACTTGTAAAAACCCATTATAGAACAATTTGTTTAAGGTCGGCAAGAGGCCTATACTAAAATAAAAAACAAAGCGCATTAATAAGCCAAGAACCCCTATTTTTGACTCTTAAACTTAAATATTATGGCGACTAAAATTACTATTAACAATAATGGGTCTTTGAAAATTGAAGGGGATTTTACCATTGAAGATCGCACTGGAAATAAGTACGATTTAGCTGGAAGAGAAGTGATTGGGTTGTGTCGTTGTGGCTTAAGTAAAAACAAACCTTTTTGCGATGGTGCTCATAATGGCAACTTCACGCATGAAGCAATTGCTTTTGCACTTCCCCCAAAAAAGACGGTTTAATTCTAGACTAAATAGTATTGCAGTAAACTTAGCTTTTTATACTAGCTAAGTCAATCACGAATCGATATTTTACATCGCCTTTCAACATTCTTGCATAAGCTTCATTGATGCCTTGCATTTTAATTATTTCAATGTCTGAAACAATATTGTGTTCTGCGCAATAGTCTAGCATTTCTTGAGTTTCTTGCATACCTCCAATACATGAACCTATTACACTGCGTCTGTTGGTAACTAAAGAAAAAGGCTGAACCTTTGGCGATTCTATGGGAAGTCCTACTACCATTAGTTTTCCGTTGGTGGCCAATAAGTTTAAATAGCTTGTATAATCGTGATTTGCAGAAATAGCATCTAAAATAACATCAAAATAACTATTGTACTTTTTCATAGCTGCTGCATCCGTGCTTAATAAAAAGTGTGTAGCCCCTAATTTTTTGGCATCTGCTTCTTTGGAAGGAGAAGTACTTATAACCGTCACTTCAGCACCAAAGGAAACTGCAAATTTTACACCCATATGACCTAGTCCACCCAAACCCACTACAGCTACTTTCATTCCTTTTTTAACGCCTGCAAATACCAATGGAGAATAAGTGGTAATGCCTGCACACAATAAAGGCGCCACCGCGGCTAAATCTAATTTAGGTGAAATATGAAAGGTATATCTTTGGTCCACTACAATTTGAGTAGAGTAGCCGCCCATGGTAATGCCTGCTCCGTTTCTTTCCTTTGCATTATAAGTTCCTGTCATTCCTTCGGCACAATATTGCTCTAAACTTTCTTGACAGTTTTTACAAGTTCTGCAACTATCTACCATTACCCCTACACCTGCCAAGTCACCTACTTTAAATTTACTTACACTACTACCTACAGCACTTACTTTACCAACAATTTCATGGCCGGGTACCATTGGGTAAACAGAACCACCCCATTCGTTTTTTGCTTGGTGTAAATCGCTATGGCAAACGCCGCAATATAAAATTTCTACTTGTACATCGTTCTCGCCAAGAGTTCTTCTATCAAATGAATAGGCTTCTAATGGAGTGGTAGCGCTTAATGCGGCGTATGATTTGGTATTGGGCATGATTTTTATTTTTGAATGCTAAAGTTAAGTAGGTATTTACACAGCACCTAGAAATTTCTTCTTTTTATATGGTATTCTTATATTAATTTTAGTGGACTTTATAGTACAATGATTTTCATATGATTCAAGCTACCACCCTCCAATTTTTAAAAGCAATTAAAAAGAACAACAATAGAGAGTGGTTTGAAAAAAATAGGCCAAAGTATGAAAATGCAAAACAGGATTATTTGCAATTTGTCACAGAGGTGCTTAACGGCATTAAAAAATCTGATTCATCACTTCAGTTTTTAGAACCCAAACAATGTGTTTTTAGAATACATAGAGACGCTCGATTTAGTAAAAATAAAGACCCTTATAAAACTAATTTTGGAGCAAGTTTTAGTTGTGGTGCAAAAAAAATTGATACTGCAGGTTATTATTTTCATTTAGAACCTGGCGCCTGCTTTATTGGCGGCGGCTTTTGGTTTCCTATGGCGCCAGAATTAAATAAGATTAGACAAGAAATGGATTATGGCTTTAAAGAATTCAAAGCCATAATTAACGAAAAAAAATTTAAAGCTACTTATGGAGGCATCAATGAAAAAGATAAATTGGTGAGGCCTCCTAAAGGCTATGAAGCAGAAAATCCTGCGATTGAATATTTAAAATTAAAGAATTTTACCGCTACTATGGAAATAAGCGATGCAGATATTTTAAATAAAAATCTTATAAAAAAAGTGATTAGTTCATTTGAAACATTGTCTCCATTGGTTCATTTTTTAAACAAGGCGATTCTATAGCAAAAACTGTCCATTAAGGAATTAAAAAAGGGTTACCCCATTTTTTATCTACATAAACATTTGTCCCAGCAAGTGTTTTCATAAAAGCAATTACTGCATCAGTTTCATTGGGTGTTAAATTCAATTTTTGACCAATATTACTTGGTCTTAATCTGGCATCTAAGTTGTTATTTCTTGGGTTTAATGGTATATTATTATAATGACCTAAAACACCACGCAAATCTTTAATCGCTGCATTGTGCATCATTGGGCTATTGATAGTTCCGTCGACTTTTGTTAGATCTCTTAAAGAGGGGGCTCTCGTGTCATTGAGTTCTATTGCATTACTTCCAACAACACTTATGATTCCATTATTTCTTGAGTTGGGATCAATATCAAACTCCGGGGCATTGTGACAGCCATTACAACCTAAGCCACCCGTAATTCTTAAACCAACGGCATTGAAAACGGGGGGTGTCATGAACAGTGTTTTTCCAGTATTTTCGGCAGCCGTATAATTGGGGAAAGCGTCGTTTTCGTTTCTTACCAAAATTCTTCCTGCATCGTATTTTGAGTCAAAAGATTGTATGCTTCTAATAAATTGTGCCAATGACTCTTGCATTCTTGTTTCAGTGACAATGGTATCGCCGTAAACAAATTTAAAAAGTTCCTTATAATAATTTATTTTAGAAAGTTTAGACAATAAGCTGGCCATATTGTCCCTTCCATTGATTCCGCTGAAGCCCATTTCTAAATGATCCTGTATGGGCATGGTAGTTTGTTGTTCTAAAGTAACGGCTCTTTCATTCCAAAAGAACTTAGTTTCATTTGCAAATCTTGTATTGACTAATCTCATGGAATGCCTTACTGTTAAACCACCTAATACCCCATTGCTAACCACTGCTGTATCGCTAAATGCGAAGTTTTGTTTATGACAACTACTACAAGAAATGGTATTGGTTGTACTTAAGTTTTTATCGTAAAAAAGAACCCTGCCTAAGGTAGCTTTTTGATTGGTAATGGGGTTAGCGCCTGTGTTGTCCTTTAGAATATAATTTGGCTTTGTTTGATTTGCATAATTAAGTAAACTAATAGGATCTATATTATTACCAAATGCAAGTTTTATAGCAGCAAAGGGATC
>CANHOY010000151.1 GCA_947462495.1 Bacteroidota bacterium | reverse complement strand
TGGGCCAATAGTGGTTCCAATACTATTTAAGCTTCCTCCTAAATTTAAACGATGTGAACCAGTAGCTGGATCACCTAATAATATAGCAAAAGGTTGTGCTGCAGTTTGTTGTAATGAAAATCCAAGGGCTACCACAAAAAAAGCTGCTAAAATAGCAGGGAATGAATTGGCATTGGCTGCAAGAATAATTAATAAAGCACCCACGACCGAAATTAATAAGCCATAAATGATTCCTTTTTTATACCCAATTTTATTTAAAATATCATAGCCAATTAAATTAGAGCATAAAAACAATATTAATGACCCTATAAAGTAGGCGCCATAAAAGGCAGATCCAATCAATTGAGATTCAAATTGAGTTAGATTAAAATGGGTCTTGCAAAAGGGGATAAAAATACTATTAGAAGCTGCTATAAAACCCCAAAAAAAGAAGACTAGCACTAAGGTACTTAAAGCTCCAGTATTGGTAGGTTGTTTGGGTTGGTTCATAACATTTGTTAAATTAATCGAAATTCATTTAAATTAATGATTTATTCGAATATGTAAAGTACTTAAAATAATAATTCAATGTATAAAATGCCACCTAATCTATCTACAAATAATTGGAATTAAGTGCTCAAAAACAAGGAGTTTTAAGGACAATGAAGTAAATTGAATCAAATTAATTATTCCATGGTTATTGTTCATGTAAGTGCAGAATGTTACCCTATGGCTAAGGCTGGTGGTTTGGGAGATGTAGTAGGTGCTTTACCTAAATATCAAGCCAAAGCAGGGGATAATGCAATGGTGGTGATGCCGATGTACCAAACACCATTTTTACAACAAAATAAATGGGAAGTGCATTTTAAAGGGAACGCGAATTTAGGAAATTGGTTTTTTGATTATACTATTATTAAAGAAAGTACTGGGAAATTAGGTTTCAATTTATATTTAGTAGATATCCATGGCTTGTTAGATAGACCTAAAATTTATGGTTATCCAGATGATACAGATCGATTTATTGGTTTTCAAGTGGCGGTAGTTAATTGGTTGTCTCATTGGGAATTTTTGCCAGACATAGTTCATTGTCATGATCATCAAGCAGGATTGATTCCATTTATGATGAAATATTGTTATGATTATCAAAAATTACAATTTGTAAAAACCATAGTCAGTATTCACAATGCACAATATCAAGGAGCCATGGGGTGGGAAAAGAGTTTGCTTATTCCAAGGTGGGATACTTGGAAAAATGGTTTGCTTGAATGGAATAATAGCATTAATTCTTTAGCTACTGCCGTAAAATGTGCTAATAAAGTAACTACTGTAAGTCATAGTTATATGCAACAACTCAAATTTCAATCCAATGGCTTGGAAGCCTTATTTGAATATGAGCAAGGAAAGTGTGTGGGTATTTTAAATGGAATTGATACTGAAGTTTGGAATCCAGCAACCGATCCTATGGTGACCTATCATTATGACACCACTAATGTGTTAATAGAAAAGAAAAAAAATAAAAATGTTTTATGTGCTAAATATAATTTAGATGTGAACAAGCCATTAATTGTTTTTATTGGTAGATTGGTTGGTGAAAAAGCGGCGGATGTATTACCTGGTGCAATACAACACGCAATGGATAAAACAAATTGTGGTGCTAATTTCTTTATCATTGGCGCTGGCGATACCGCTACTGAATCGGCCTTGAATTATTTAGTGCAATTGTATCCTGGTCATTATAATACTTTTATTGGGTATGATGAAAAAGTAGGACATGAAGCTTATGCCAGTGCCGACTTTTTATTAATGCCAAGTAGGGTAGAGCCTTGTGGACTGAATCAATTGTATGCATTGCGCTATGGCACCATACCTATGGTCAGAGATACGGGGGGCTTGCATGATACCGTGGTGGACATGGGTGATCCAGATGGGTTTGGCATTAAATTTTTACAGGCAACTGAGCAAGATATTGTTTATTCAATAGAGCGAGCTATTGCCGTGTATCAGGATAAAAATCAAATGAATAAGATGATACAATATGCAATGCATATTGATCATAGTTGGGAATCGGTAGTGGAAGAATATAAAAAAGTATACGAATCAATTTTATAATTTTAATAGTAAGATTATGGCAGTTTATGCAAAAGAAACAGTTTCAATTATTCTAGGAGGGGGCGCAGGTTCAAGGTTATATCCCTTAACAGCGAGTCGTTCAAAACCCGCTGTGCCCATTGCTGGGAAATATAGATTGGTAGATATTCCCATTAGTAATTGTATTAATAGCAATTTGAATAGAATTTTTGTTTTAACTCAATTTAATTCTGCTTCCTTAAATCAACACATTAAAAACACATATCATTTCAGTGCATTTAGTTCTGGTTTTGTAGATATTTTAGCAGCAGAACAAACACCTGATAATCCAGGTTGGTTTCAAGGAACTGCTGATGCCGTAAGGCAGTCTTTAAGGCATTTAGCAAAAATGGATTTTGACTATGTACTTATATTGAGTGGGGATCAGTTGTATCAAATGGATTTTAGTAAAATGATAGATGCGCATAAGCAAAGTGGCGCGGCACTTACCATAGCTACCATTCCAGTAGGAGAAAGGGAGGCTCCTGAATTTGGGATACTCAAAGCGAATCATGAAAATGTAATTACTTCCTTTGTTGAAAAGCCTAATAAGGAAATTTTAAAAGATTGGATAAGTGATACGGGAAAAGAGATGCAAGATCAAGGAAGAAATTATTTGGCTTCCATGGGAATTTATGTATTCAACAAAGAAATTTTATATCAATTTTTAAATGAAGTACACGCTACTGCCACTGATTTTGGAAAAGAAATTATTCCAGATTCGATAGCGCACTACAAAGTATTAAGTTATCAGTATGATGGTTATTGGACAGATATTGGAAATATTTATTCTTTTTTTGAAGCCAATATCGCATTAACGGAAAATGTTCCTTTATTTAATTTATTTGATAGTACGCAAACGGTCTATACAAGATCAAGAATGTTACCACCTGCTAAAATTAGTGGCACCATTATTAATAAGGCCATCATTGCCGAAGGGTCGATCATTTTAGCTAAAGAGGTATCTAATTCGGTAGTAGGCATTCGTTCAAGAATAGGGAAGGACTCGCTTATTAAAAATACCTATATCATGGGTTGTGATTATTATGAAACCATGGAGCAAATCAATAAAAAAAATGCGAAAGGAGAACCTATATTAGGTATTGGAGAACGATGTATCATTGAAAATGCAATAGTAGATAAAAACTGTTCTATTGGGAATGATGTACAAATTAAAGGAGGAAATCATCATGAAAAAATTGACCATCCTTTGTATACCATTAAAGATGGGATTGTGGTTATTAAGAAAGGAGCCTTTATACCTAATGGTTTTATTATATAAATGATTAAAAGAAGCAAAATGAATACAGCCTATACTGGGGTTAAAGTCAAATTAAGTTTTTGGCAAATTTGGAATATGTGTTTTGGATTTTTTGGCATTCAATTTGGATGGAGTTTACAAATGGGCAATATGAGCGCCATTTATGAATTTCTTGGTGCCACCCCAGAGCAAATTCCTGGTTTATGGTTAGCGGCGCCTATGACAGGTTTATTGGTACAGCCAATTGTTGGGTATCTAAGTGACCGTACCTGGCATCCAACATTAGGAAGAAGAAGACCCTTCTTTTTAGTTGGTGCTATTTTGAGTTCTGCTTTATTGTTTGTGATGCCTAATGCTGGAAGTATCTGGATAGCTGCAGGGGTGTTATGGATTTTAGATTCTAGTATTAATGTTACGATGGAACCATTTAGAGCTTTTGTTGCCGATAATTTAGATGACAAACAACGTTCTTTAGGATTTGCGATGCAAAGTATGTTTATAGGGTTGGCTTCCTTTATTGCAGGTTACTTGCCGCAAGTTTTAGTGAATTGGTTTCATGTATCCAGGGAAAAAACAAATGGGTCTATTCCTCAAAATATTTTAATGAGTTTTTATATTGGAGGGGCTGTTTTTTTAGTTTCTGTTTTATTTACCGTTTTTAGAAGTAAAGAGTATCCACCTAGTGAAAATAAATCCAATCAACATAGTGAAGATAAAAAGGGGATTTTTCAAGAAATTTGGCATTCCATTGTACACATGCCTATTCAAATGAAAAGACTAGCCTTGGTTAATTTTATAACATGGCCTGGTTTGTTTTTAATGTGGTTTTATTATAGTACCGGGGTAGCGAGTCAATTATTTCATGGTGACCCTATTTCCAGTAGTGATATTTATACTATGGGATTAGAACATGCTAATACCACTTCTGCCATTTTAAATCTAGTCACATTTGGTTTCTCCTTTACTTTACCTTTTTTGGTGGGAAAAATTGGAAAAAAAATGACACATGTTGCCTGTTTACTCATTGGAGGTATGGGATTAATTTC
>CANHOY010000150.1 GCA_947462495.1 Bacteroidota bacterium | reverse complement strand
TTATAATGCCAGCTCCTTTTTTTTGTGGTATTTCAACAGGAATTATTTCTTCTTTAAACCAGCCATTTTGGATAGCGGCTTGTGCTTTTTGATAACTATTGGTAGCGAACGCATCTTGATCAGCTCTTGAAATTTTATATTCTGAAGCACACAAATCTGCAAAATTACCCATGGCTACCTGATCATATACATCCACCAATCCATCCTTTGCTAATCCATCTTGTAAAATGGTATCTCCATATTTATTGCCCCAACGTTGTGTGGTGTTGTAAAAAGGAACATTGCTCATACTTTCCATGCCCCCTGCAATAATAATATTGGCATCCCCTAAGAGTATATTTTGAGCAGCTATGGCAATGGCTTTCATTCCACTGGCACAAACTTTATTAATGGTAGTGCAAATTACTTTATCAGGCAATCCAGCCGCTTTGGCTGCTTGTCTGGCAGGCGCTTGTCCTAGTCCAGCTTGTATCACCGAGCCCATCATCACTTCATCCACTTGATCTGCTTGAATACCTGCTTTTACTAAAGCACCTTGAATAGCTATAGCGCCTAATGAAGTAGCTGACAATGCACTTAAAGCACCACCAAAAGAACCAATGGGAGTTCTAACAGCAGCAACGATATACACTTCTTTATTCATACAATAGGATTTATTCGGGAGTAGTTGCAGGAGTCACTTCAGGCGCTAAATGAATGCCATCTTCTGCAATGCTGATTAGTTTAAGTTTATACAACATGCCTACATTCATTTTAAATGCTTTTTTACTCATACCAAAAAAAGCATAAATATCATCTGGAGCTGATTTGTCATGATAAGGTAAGAATCCTTTATGTGACTTTAATAAGCTAATAATTTTTTGATGGTCATCGGCTAATTTTTCCCCACCTTGTTTTCCTAATCCAATATCTAATTTATTATCTTCTCTAATTTTTTTAACAAAAGCCTCGTCTATAAATTGTCCAATATGTAAATGAGTAAATACTTCATTCTTATAGACTAATCCTTGATGCACTTGATTTACAATTACCACATACCCAATTTCTGATTCACGATACACTTGAATTTTAACTTTTTCTCCTTCTTTAACTGTTAAATGATCATTGCTTATTTGTTTGTCAATTTTTTCAGTGGCTGCTACCCTTCCTGTTTGTGCATCAATATATAATTTGACCAAATATTTTCCACCCAAGCGCATGGTAGATAATTGTTGAGAAACCGGTACAAATAAATCTTTCATTAAACCCCAATCTAGGAAAGCACCTTGAGAAGTCACTTCCACTACTTTTAAAGCAGCAATATCACCTACTACAGCTAAAGGTTCCTGAGTAGTGGCAATTAATCGATTATCAGAGTCATGGTAAACAAATACACTAATGGTATCACCCACTTGAAGACCAGAAGGTACAAAACGTTTAGGAAGCAAGATGCCTTCAGCACCATCATCCATATAAAAACCAAAGTCAACTCTTCGGTCTACACGCATCAAATTAAATTGACCTACATTAATGGTTGACATGTTATTTATTTAAAATTAAAATAATTCTGGTTGAGCATCATTGGGATCTTTGATCACCACTTTATTCTCCCAATTCATCTCCACCGTTTTAGAAAAATCAACCAATTTAGTTCCTATGGCTTTCCAACCCATTACATCAACCATTTTACTCACTTTAAACTTCGATTTTCTTACCTGCGTTCCTCTGCCTGTTTGAACCACCAATATAGGTTCAGCAAAAGTAGAAGCAGTGACTACATAATTTCCATCCCCTTCTTTAATAAAAGTAAATGGTGTTTTTAAAGTAGTAGTTTCAATATTGAATCGTTTGATATTGAATTGCAATTTTTCCTTGTCTAAATAAACTGCAGTAACAATTTTTTCTGGATCAAACTTCTCCATGAAAATTACTTTTTCTGGATCAAAACGTTGACTTACTTCGGTATCTGTTACCTCGTAATTTCCGTCTTTGGTAATGACTAGTAATTTTTCATCTTCAAAGGTACCCAAATAAATTCCTTTTTCGTCTGTATTTAAACGGCCAAACTTGTCGTCAAACCAAAGTTTACGACCCAATAAAGTGCTTTTGCCCGCTTCTTTCAATTTTACTGCCTTCACAGGGTATTTGGTCACTTGATTGCCCACACTACTTCGACCTTTTACTTCTAAGGAGTCAAAAAAGAAATCAAACTCTTTAATACGTGCCGTACAATTGGGGCTCAAAATTATTTTTACCGATTCTGCTTCTCCATTTAAGTTCACAGACATGTAATGGATCTTCGATTTCTCTGCGCTTTTTGCTAAAAAGTATTCTTTATCACGAGTCACCCCCGTTACATTAAATCTTTTAGCATAAGCAATTCCAGAAGCACCATCTGAATACACCATATTATAAGTAGTACGTTCGTCATTTTTTTGGAAAACGGCAGCATGAATAATATCTTTTCCAATGAATACTTTATCAGATACTTTCACCACTTTCATCACACCCGATTTAGAGAAGGCAATGATGTCATCATAATCGGTACAATCGCATAAAAATTCATCTTTTTTCAAACTAGTACCCACAAAACCCTCAACTCTATTAATATAAAGTTTTGTATTGGCAATAGCCACCTGCTTCACTTGAATGGTATCAAATTCTTTAATTTCCGTTTTTCTCTCCTTGCCTTTGCCATATTTTTTTACCAAATTCTCATAATAGGCAACCGCATAGTCCACCAAATTGGCTAAGTGATTCTTTACTTCTCTAATTTCTTCTTCAATAGATTTAATTTGAGCATTTAATTCATCAATGTCTAATTTGTAAATTCTTCTTACAGGCTTATCTGTTAATTTTAATAAATCGGTACGTTCAATTGGTTTTTTAAACTTCTTCTTAAATGGTTGAAAAGCTTCATCAATTGCGTCAATCACTTTATCCCAAGTAGCATGCTTTTTTTCTAATTCTTTATATATTTTTTCTTCGAAAAATATCTTTTCTAAACTAGTAAAATGCCATTTGTCTTCTAATTCTTTTAATTGAATTTTTAATTCGGCTTGTAAAAGCGCTTTGGTATGATCTACAGAATGACGTAATAAATCAGAAGCTCCTAAAAATTGTGGCCTTTGATTGACAATGACACAAGCATTGGGTGAAATACTAATTTCACAATCGGTAAAAGCATACAAAGCATCAATGGTAATATCTGGTGAAATACCTGCTGCCAAATCAATTTGAATTTCTACTTCTGCAGCAGTTACATCCGTTACTTTTTTAATTTTAATTTTTCCTTGATCATTGGCCTTCGTAATACTTTCCATTAATTGTGTAGTGGTAACACTATACGGAACATCTTTAATGAGCAAAGTTTTTTTATCAAATTCTTCGATATGCGCACGTACTCTAATCTTGCCTCCCCTTTTACCATCATTGTAATTAGAAGTGTCTATCATACCCCCGGTTTGGAAATCGGGAAGTAATTCAAATTTACGCCCTCTTAAATATTTAATAGCCGCTTCCACCAATTCGCAAAAGTTATGCGGTAAAATTTTGGTCGACAAGCCTACTGCTATACCATCGGCACCCTGTGCCAACAATAAAGGAAATTTCATAGGAAGGGTAACGGGTTCTTGTTTACGTCCGTCGTAACTTAATGCCCAATCGGTAGTCTTGGCATTAAAAGCCACTTCCAAAGCAAATTTGCTTAAACGTGCTTCTATATAACGTGCTGCTGCTGCATCATCCCCAGTTCTAACATCACCCCAGTTTCCTTGGGTTTCCACCAACATATCTTTTTGACCAATGTTTACCAAAGCATCGCCAATACTAGCATCACCGTGTGGATGATACTGCATGCTTTGCCCAATAATATTAGCTACTTTATTAAATCTTCCATCATCCATTTCTTTCATGGCGTGTAAGATTCTTCTTTGAACTGGTTTTAAACCATCTTCAATTGCGGGAACTGCTCTTTCTAAAATAACATAAGAAGCATAATCCAAAAACCAATTTTTGTATTGGCCTTGAACACCTGACTCGTTTTCTGTTACTCGACTTAAATTTTTCTCTTTTGCCATATTTATACTTAATTAGAGACGATGCGTATCTTCACTACCGTCCACTAAACTATTTAATTCTATAAAAATAATATCTGTTAAAGCTTTTACTTCATGCCATACATTGGGTTGAATAATAGCTCTTGAAGGTGCTTCCATTTGCAAAGTTCCTGTTTCCCCAGTTCCTAAGTTTTTCCAATTCATGCTTAAACTACCTTGCACTAATAACATCTCTTCAGGATTTTTTCCTGCAGATTTTCCTGTGTGATAATGCTGCCCGCTCACCGATCCTGCATTTCGATACACTAATAAAAATTCACCAGATCTATTCGTACTAAAATAATGGAGTGCCCCTCGCTCATCTATTGCTTTAACCTCTATATTGGAAACTGATACACTCATTATTAAATATTAAGAACTGATTCAATT
>CANHOY010000149.1 GCA_947462495.1 Bacteroidota bacterium | reverse complement strand
TTTATTAAACGGGGTAACTACATTAAAAGCCAACATTCAAAAAGTAGAAATAGCTAATAATCAAGTGAACACGGTTCAAAGACAATTAATTGCTATTCCTTATTATGCATGGGCTAATAGAGGAAAGGGTGAAATGACAGTATGGTTTAATGAGCAATTGAAAGACATTGATGTGATTACTAAGAAATAATTAATTCTTCATCTAACTTATAACGGCTATAGCAAAAACTATAGCCGTTTTTATTTTTATTAGTTTTAATCTTCTTGATATTGTTATATAGTTTACAATATTAAATTAAAGTGCTTAATTAAAATTAAAAATTAAAGGGAATAAAAAAGTCACTAAGCCAGCCCATATTCCGTAGATTGGTAAAAATTGAGCAATACTTTTTTCTACATCTTCAACTTCGGCATTTTTAAAGGCACTTAAAAAAAGCCGATAGGATACCAAAAGCAAGTTGATGAATATTAAAATGTTTCCGCCCAGAACTGCTACTCTATTTGGAGAAACGCCCCATTCAATGATACGGAAGCTAATGGCAGAAAGTGCTATGCAATTGACTATAATGGTGAGTACAGATAGTCCAAATAGCACTAGTATGCTTATTTTATGATTAGCGCCTTTACCGGCCTCCGCAACAGAAAAAAGTATTAATGCCATAACACCAATTAATAAGGCATTAAAAACCAGCAATAAATTTCTATCTTGATAAGGATATTTTTTAGTGACAATGATGGCAATTAAATAAATAAATAAATTTAAAAAAACCAATGGTGTAAATATTTTAGCAATTACTGGTGAAACTTTATTAATTAATTGAACATTGTTTTGAATTAAATAAGTGCCAAGAAATGGAATCGCAGCTAACCACCATATTAAAATATATTGAGTATACAATTGTTCAATTTTTATTCCAATCAATTCAAAAAGCTGCATAGTTAGAGCGCTAAATAATAGGGTCGATAGTAGTATAATAGTGGATATGACCACCAAATCGCCATTGTATCGTAAATACTGAATACGGCGATTACTATTATTTACATTATTTCCTAAAAACGAATAACCTAAAACAGACCACAGAAAAAATGGAACATGAATAAATGCCAATGTAATGGAATTGCTTGTATTGATATTGGGCAATAAGTTGATATAAACTGCTGCAATAATAACCATCAAGGCGGGCAGCATCCATTTTTTGTATGTTGTTTTTTGTTTCCAAATAAAGTAACTACTTAATAATGGGAAAACTATAAATGATATATTTCTCATGAAAAAGCTTTCCTTGTCTATGCCAGTTAAATTGGGAATATTAACCATCAAACCTGCAATAATTGCAATGATTATAATAAATAATATTTCATTTTTTGAGCCAACTGCTATTTTATCATTTTGAAAATTTAATCTTTCATTCCAATATTGTAAGCTTACAACTTCTTTATTAATTAAATATACCTGCTCAAATTCTTTTTTAAAAGCTGTTTTGTTTTTTCTATATAATTTTTCAAGCCCTGCAGGGTTGTTTATATTATTAATAATATCATCTTTCATAACGGGGTTTATTTAGGGTAATAAAATTTATATCTAATTGCAATTTAATTCATTTCATTTACCTTTATTGTAATTATGAAAAGTTTAACTGCTATTTTAATTGGAGCCACTGGTGCTTCGGGGTCTGAAGTTTTAAATCAATTATTAGGGGATATAAGTTATAGTAAGGTTATTGTTTTTTCTAGACGGCCTATTGTACCAGTTCATTCCAAGCTAGAAGTTCATGTAGTTGATTTTGAGGAAATATCCAATTGGGCGCATCTAATAAAGGGGGACGTATTATTTTCTGCACTAGGAACTACTTTAAAAGCTGCCGGGTCCAAATTGAATCAATTTAAAATAGATTATACATTCCAGTATGAAGTGGCTAAGATGGCTAGTCAGGCTGGAGTGGAAACCTATGTTTTGGTATCTTCCTATGGCGCTAATGAAAAAAGCGGCATGTTTTACCCTCGTATGAAAGGGCAATTAGATAAGGCAGTTCAAGATTTTAATTTTAAACAAATTCATATTTTTAGACCTGGAATATTAGGAAGGCAAGCTGAAAAACTGAGACCTCTTGAAAAGATAAGTATTACAATTATTAACACACTCAATAAATTTGGCTTATTCCGCAGTCAAAGGCCAATGCCTGTTGAATTGTTGGCGCAAAAGATGATATTAGTTACTACTATACTTAGCTCAAATAAAACTAATATTTATACTTTAGATAAGATTTTTGAAATTTAAGAAGAGAATATTTTAAAGTAATAGCTGACAGATGACAATAACAATTACTCAAGCCACCATTAAAGACATATTAGAACTCCAAAGATTGGGTAAACAAACATTTATCGAAACTTTTTCAGAACATAATTCGAAAGAGGATATGGAGCAATATTTAACATCTAGTTTTAATTTAGAAACATTAATAAATCAACTTGAAAATTCCAATTCCACATTTTATTTTGCGCAGGAAAATCAAAACAAAATCGGTTACTTGAAAATTAATTTAGGCCCAGCACAAACTGAATTAAAAGACCCTTATTCACTAGAAATTGAACGGATTTATGTTTTAAAATCTTATTTTGGCAAAAAGGTAGGGCAGCTCTTGTATGAAAAAGCCGCTTCTATTACCAAGGAATTGAAGCTTAAATACATATGGCTAGGGGTTTGGGAAAAAAATGAAAGAGCCCTTCAATTTTACAAAAAAAATGGGTTTGTTGAATTTGATCAACATCAATTCGTTCTAGGGGAAGATGTCCAAAACGATATTTTGATGAAACTGACCTTGTAATTAGGCTATTAATTTAAACTAATACCATTACAATTTTAATTAAATTGGGGTATATATTAAAATCAAATATCATGAAGGGAGTTGTAACATTCATCACAGTCTTAATCCTAGTATTTATTACAGGCCTCGGCACTGCACAAAATAACAATACTAAAGAAACAGTAAGCTGGAAGCTAGGATTAGCCTTATATAGTTATAATGCATCTTCTTTGCCAGAAGAACTTGAGTTTGCAAACAAATCCGGAATTAAATTTATCGAAGGTTTTTCTTTTGGAAAAGCAGGAGCTGAACTTAAGGATTCAATAATTATGACTTTGTCCCCTTCTGGCATTTTAAAAATAAAAGCACTTATAAAAAAAAGTGGTTTACAAATGGAATCAATGTATGTAACGGGTGGAAATACCATTGCTCAGTGGAAACGTGATTTTGAATTGGCCAAAGCTTTAGAATTGAAGTTTGTTACTGGAGAACCTGACATTTCCATGTTAAACAGTGTTGATAGTTTAGCAGGATTATATGGAATTAAAGTGGCATTGCACAATCATTGGAAAGGGGCTAGTCAATATTGGCATCCTGATTCTACCTTAGCTGCTTTAAAAGGGCATCCTAATTTTGGAGTTTGTGCTGATGTTCGTCATTATCCTAAAAGTGGAATTATACCGGAAGAGGCCTTAAAAAAATTAGCTGGCCATGTGATGGCTTTGCATTTGGCAGATATTGCTGGATACAATGATACTCAATTGAGAGATGCTCCAGTGGGTACAGGCGTTGTTAATTTTTCTAAAATTTTTGATGAATTGAAAAGACAAAACTTTCATGGCACTATCAATATAGAAAGAGACCAACAAGATTTGCCCAATAATTTAATTTCTGTACAACAAATAGTAAGCTATTATTTGAAAACTTTAGGTTTAACTCATAATTAAGTTTTAACTTTGTATTCAATGAAAAAGCTGCTCATTTTTATGCTTGCCTTTTTAGTCCTCTTATCCTCTTCTGGGGTGATGATGAATATGCATTATTGCATGGGTAAATTCACTGGATCTAGCATCAGCTTATCCTACAATAGTGCTTCTAATTGTACGAGCTGTGGTATGGAAAAAAAGGCCAATGCTACAAAAGGTTGTTGCCATGACAGCAAAACGCTTTTAAAAAATAGCACAGATCAAAAATTACTCAATGCTGAATTTAGACTAACTAAATCTTATCCAATTGTTTTATTCAATAATGGGTATCAATTTACAGAACTTAAGTTTTTATCTGTAAACAATAATAGTTTCATAGTATTTTCACCGCCTTCAATTCAGCGGCCTCTCATTTTTATTCGTAATTGTAGTTTTCTTATTTAGAATATATAAGCAATGAATAATTCCATTTTATTTATTGGAATTAAGACGAATTCCTAAAAAACATTTTAGGAGCTATTTAATTTATTAAATTTCTAATGATGAAAATAATTAAATCCTTATTTTTAATATCCTTTTTGATACTAACCTTTCTTGTTCAAGCGCAAGATAGTACCCATACCAATACGACCACTTCATTTAAAGTTTTTGGCGCTTGTGATCAGTGCAAAAACAGAATAGAAAATGCATTGAAGATAAAAGGAATAAAAAAAGCAGTTTGGGATGTAGATGCTCAATTACTTGATTTGGTATATGACT
>CANHOY010000148.1 GCA_947462495.1 Bacteroidota bacterium | reverse complement strand
CCCGTACGGCAGTTTAGCAAACTACTGATTTCAGCCACTCATCCACCTCTCCTCCAAAACCTCTTTCGAGGGCTGCAAAAATAAGCAGCTTGGCCTTAAATACCTAAAAAAAGTCCGGAATAAACTCAAATAAAGTTCGTTCCGGACCATAATATAGTTAATTGATAAACTGTAGGCTAAAAAGGGCTTCTTACATCGCCGCTAACTGTACTTTCTGAGTCAGTTCCATTACATTTTCTCTGAACATAGAATCGGTATCCATCAAATCCTTCACGGTTTGACAAGAATGTATTACCGTGGTATGATCACGTCCACCAAAATGCTCTCCAATTGTTTTTAAAGAGTTCTTTGTAAATGCCTTTGCTAAGTACATCGTAATTTGACGCGCTTGTACAATTTCACGCTTACGTGTTTTTTGTAACAACTTATCATAAGGCACTTCGAAGAATTCACATACCATTTTTTGAATGGCATCAATCGTAATTTCTTTACTGCTTGTTTTAACAAAATTGCGCAATACTTTCTTAGCTAATTCAACATCAATTTCTTTTTTATTCAAAGAAGACTGCGCTAGCAAGGATATTAATGCCCCTTCTAATTCTCTTACATTGGTATTAATATTGTACGCCACATATTTAACTACTTCTTTAGGCATTTCCAAACCATCTGCTTTCATTTTCTTCTCCAAAATTTCAATACGTGTATCGTAATCTGGAACTTGAATATCGGCACTTAATCCCCAACGGAAACGACTTAATAAACGTTCTTGTAATCCTTCTAAATCTTTAGGCGCTTTATCGGATGTTAAAACCAATTGCTTACCACTTTGATGCAAGTGATTAAAAATAGCGAAGAAAGCATCCTGAGATTTTTCTGCTCTATTAAAAAACTGAACATCATCAATAATCAACACATCAATTAATTGATAAAAATGTATAAAGTCATTAATGGCATTATTGCGACTATGATCTTGGAACTGATTGATAAATTTTTCTGAACTCACATACAAAACCACCTTATTGGGATGAATACGTTTTACGTCATTTCCAATGGCTTGCGCTAAATGTGTTTTTCCTAATCCTACCCCTCCGTATATAACTAATGGATTAAAAGAATTAGCCCCTGGCTTTTCGGCCACTGTTTTACCAGCACGGCGCGCTACCCTATTGCAATCCCCTTCTATAAAGGAGTCAAACAGATAGTTATGGTTTAATTGGGGGTCAATTTGCATCTTTTTCAACCCTGGAATCACAAATGGATTCTTCACTGGGTTGTCAATCACCAACGGGAAGTTCATCTCGTTGTTATTGTAAGTTTTCATACCACTTGCTGGGACATCCATGGAACCTTTCTTGTTGTTTCCACTATCCACCATGATACGATATTCTAATCTAGCTTCTTTTCCTAATTCTCGTTTTAAAGTCTTAGCTAAAAGGTTAACGTAATGTTCTTCTATGTATTCGTAAAAAAATTGGCTGGGAACTTGAATCATTAAAACATTGTCTTTCAAATCGACTGGTTGAATAGGTTCGAACCATGTTTTAAAATGTTGCCATTCGACAATATCCTTAATAATCTTTAAGCAATTACTCCATATTAATTCTGCGCTCTTAGCCATCTTACTTTCTTGCTCTTTGTATAATTATAAAAAAGGTACTAACTGGATTCAAACTCTGGATTAAGGAATTGTGAACCGGAATGCGAATATGACGACTTATTGTTGAAAAAAAAACTTTTTTATTTGGTTTTTTTTACATGTCCCCAAAACCCTACAAACCCTTTGTTTCCTCCTCCCTAATCAGGCGTTCAAGATATATCCTTTTTCTTAAAAACGGTTAGTTATCCACTTATTTTTTGAAGTATTTTTTTGCTCCAAACTAATACTTATTTGCTTTTAGTTCCCTCTAATTAGATTTCGCCTTTAAATACTACCTTTGCCCAATATAATCATAACTATGAGCTACGAACTAACCGGCAAGCTAATTGCCAAATACGAAATCATTCAGAGAAAAGAGACCTTTAAAACAAGGGAATTTGTGATAGAAAAGACCGATGATATCAATGGTAAAACCATCACGAATTATGTTAAATTTCAATGTGTTCAGGACCGTACAGCCCTACCAGACCGCTTTAATCTTGGAGATACCGTAAAAGTACTTTTTAATATAAAGGGGTCTAAATGGAATAAAGATGGTAAAGACAATTATATAACCAATTTGGATGCTTGGCGCATGGAAGCAGTTGCTTTAGGTGGCAATACCGCACCAACTGAAACAAGCACTTATTTTGATATTCCTACCAACGAATCAGGTGATGATTTGCCTTTTTAGTTGATACCCCGCCTACTAGGTATTACTATATTAATGAAAGCATTTTTTTAGGATAAACACCTAACCCATGCAAACCCAAATTCAAATTAAACTTACGCCCTCAGAGGCAGCAGATTCTAATGACCTTTTAAAGGCCATTAGCCAAATTACGGGCCAACCCAAAGAGGCCATTAAAGGCTATCATATTCATAAAAAATCCATTGATGCTCGAAGTAGGCAACAAATATGGGTAAATCTAAGCATCAGGGTCTTTATTAATGAGCCCCCCGCCAATCGTTTTATTGAACCCCTTCATTTTCCTGTTCTAACGCCCTCTTCCAAAGAAGTCATTATTATAGGTGCTGGGCCAGCCGGATTATTTGCCGCTTTGGAATGTATTCAATTGGGAATAAGACCTATTGTGGTAGAAAGAGGCAAAGATGTCAGATCTAGAAGACGCGATTTAGCCAAATTAAATAAAGAAGGCTTTGTTAACCCCGAAAGTAATTATTGTTTCGGCGAAGGAGGTGCGGGAACTTATAGCGATGGAAAATTATATACCAGGAGTAATAAACGAGGAAGTATAGATAAGATATTACGGTTGTTTTATCAGTTTGGTGCCGAGGAGACTATTTTATACGAAGCACATCCGCATATTGGTACGAATAAATTACCACATATTATTACTGCGATGCGAGAACAAATTGAAGCATCGGGTGGAAAAGTTTTGTTTGAGAAAAAGTTAGTTGATTTTATCATTGAAAAAGATCAAATCAAAGAAATTATTACATCAGATGGAGATCGAATAAAAGCCAATGCAGTTATTTTAGCTACAGGTCATTCTGCTCGAGATATTTTTACCTTACTTTTTGAAAAAAATATTAGCATCGAAGCCAAACCATTCGCTCTGGGCGTTAGAGTGGAACATCCACAAGCAATTATTGATGCCATACAATACCATTGTTTATTGCGCGATCCAAACTTGCCACCTGCTTCCTATAGCTTGGTAGAACAAGTAAGCGAAAGAGGCGTATTTAGTTTTTGTATGTGCCCTGGTGGAATTATTGCACCAGCAGCTACCGCACCAGGTGAAATTGTTGTAAATGGATGGAGCCCAAGTAAAAGAGATAACCCTTATGCAAATAGTGGCATGGTGGTGCAAATAGATATTCCTACGGCAGCTCAATTTCTAAAGAATAATAAAACCAGTTTACCCGATCATCATCCCTTATTATTATTGGCTTTTCAACAACAGGTGGAACAAGCATCTTTTGCATTAGGTGGTGGATTGCAAGTAGCTCCTGCTGCAAGACTAGTAGATTTTTGTACCAATCAATTATCTAGCTCTTTGCCGGATGCCAGTTATTTACCTGGATTAATGGCAGCGCCTTTGCAAGAAGCCTTACCCAATTTTGTACACAAAACATTACAAGAAGGATTTAAAGTATTTGGAAAAAAGATGAAAGGCTATTATACCAATGATGCCATAGTGGTGGCTACAGAAAGTCGCACTTCTTCGCCCGTGCGAATTCCAAGAGAGGCCGATACTTTACATCATCCTCAAATAAAAAACTTATACCCTTGTGGCGAAGGTGCTGGTTATGCCGGTGGTATTGTAAGTGCTGCTATGGATGGCCAAAAACTAGCCCAGCAAATTGCTTTGGGATATGGCATATCCATTCCCAATAGTTTGTAATTAATTTTCTGGCTTCTCTTTCTTACTTAATAAAAATTGATCTTGAATTAAATGATTCAATTTGAAAGATTTTAATTCTGCTGATAAATTAGGAGAAATTTCACGGGAAGTGATTATGGGCTTACCTGCATTTACCCAAGCGGTATACCAAAAATCGGCAATCAAATTTGAAGATGCTATCAACTGCGTATTAATGGTTGAACCTAAACCATTGGCATAGGCTTCTGCAAATTCCTTGGTATATAATTTAGTTTCTTTACCATAACGCATCTGCGTTTTATATTTGGTTTCAGGCTTAAATTGAATAGACACTTCTTGTTCCACTGCCAACATTTCTGGAACCAAACTAGCTGCTTGACGAATATCTTCCCATAAAGCCTCGCTTGGATTTTTTAAGTAAGTCGCTTTGTGTGCGTTATATAATTGGTATTGATCAATTCTTAATTCTGGTATAAAAGACTCCCACAAACTATGCAATCCTTTTTGATTGGTAAGTTG
>CANHOY010000147.1 GCA_947462495.1 Bacteroidota bacterium | reverse complement strand
TCTTTCCAACTTAATGGAATAGCCGTGTTGTTAATATCTTGAGAAGTCAATCCAAAGTGAATCCATTCTTTTAATTCACTTGCTTTATTTTTATCTAGTACTTCTTTTAAAAAATATTCCACCGCTTTTACATCGTGATTGGTGGTTGCTTCGATAGTTTTAATTTTTTCTGCATCTGATTCACTAAAATTTTCTGCTACAGCAAGTAAAGCCTTTCTAAGAGCAGGGGTGACTTTAAAAAATTTCTTATCTGCCAGAAATAAGAAATAATGAACTTCCACTAAAACACGGTATTTAATTAAGCCAAACTCGGAAAAATAAGCACTCAAGGAGGCAGTTTGCTTTTGATAACGTCCGTCAACGGGTGAAATAGCTGTAAGTTTCGACATTGGCTGTTGCCTTAAACAAGTAGTTACTATGTTAAAAAAAAGGTTTTTCTTTGTGCAAAGTTAATTCAATTGGACAAAAGATGGCGCATAGGCGCGGTAAGTTATTTAAACACCCGCCCTTTATTACTAGGAATGGAGCAGACTCCCTTTAATAATCGTATCGATTTAATCAAGTCTTACCCTGCTCAAATTGCTCAAAATTTATTGGAGGATACCATCGATATTGGCTTGGTCCCTGTGGCAATTATACCTATGTTATCGAATCCTCAAATAGTTTCAAAATATGTGATTGGAACTGAGGGGGAAGTGGCATCTGTGGCTTTGTTTAGCCAATTGCCCATGGAGCAAATAGAACGTGTTTATTTAGACAATCAAAGTAGGACTTCGGTAGCGTTGGCCAAGGTTTTATTGACTCAATATTGGAAGAAGGAGGTAGAGTTTATTCCTGCCACAGAAGGGTATATGGAAAATATTACGGGTACCACCGCAGGGGTGATAATTGGAGATAGGGCTTTGGCTTGTTTAAATAGGTTTGAGTATGTTTATGATCTAGGTTTGGCCTGGAAGCAGCATACGGGTTTACCCTTTGTTTTTGCTGCCTGGGTGGCCAATAAGCCTATACCTTCCGAGTTCATGAAAGCTTTTGACGCTGCCAATGGATATGGGTTATTACATTTGGATGAAGTGATTGCCTTGATACCAACTAACGAGCAAGTTTATGATTTGCATAAGTACTATACCCAAAATATTAGTTACGAGTTAACGCCAGAAAAAAGGGCAGGGTTGGCGCAATTTTTAGAAGCGCTTAAATAGTTTATTTCCTTTTAAAAAGACCGGGGATTTTATTTTTAAATAAATCGTTGAAGAAGTTCAAAATTTCTGGAGCAGGATTGATCCAGTAAGCTAAGCCGTAAAATGCAATTCCATAAATTACAGATTTAATAACAATATTTATTGCAAAATTATTATTAGTAGGTATTTGATGTACAAGTAGCATTAAGCTAATACTTAATAATAAAAATATTCCATGCTTCAAGGTGTAGGGTTGCAAGTTAAATTTCTTATAAAGGAATCCAAAACGAACACTGTTGTATAAAGTAAGCGCTACTAAGTTTGAAAAGGCTAATCCTTCTAAGCCATAGTGTTTAATTAAATAATAATTCAAAGGTAGCGATAATAAGATGTAAAAAAGATTAGTATAAAAATCAAATTTCCAATAATTAGAAGTTCCAATAATTTGACTATTGACACCCGTGCCTAAATCAATTAATTTAGCCAAGCCTAAAATAAAAATTAGTTTTGTAAGCGCATCATAACCACCGCCTTGTTTGTGGCTAATCCAATTCAGGAAAGCGACTAAATTTTCAATATTTAACCAAATCAATCCAAATAAAAGTAAGCCAATAATTAATAAATTGGAAACGCTTTTGTGGTATATATGCTTAATATTGACAAAGTCTTTATTTTTCCAGGATTCTGCTAAAACCGGTATGGTAATAGATGTTAAGCTACGTTGTGGTATTTCAAGTATAGCTGAAACGTAGGTTGCTATTGCAAAAATTGCAGCGTCACTTAATCCGCGAAACCCTAAAATGAAAAAAGTATCGTTGGTACGCGCTAATAAATTAAAAAATTGTCCCGCAAACACAAATAAAGCAAAATTAATCATCCTTCCTCGAAGCCTTCTTGTAACGTTACTGATCTTAAAATTTTTAATCGACCATTCTTTAGTCTTAATTAAAGTTAAAAGAAGAATTAGTACTGGAATTAAGTAAATGCCACTAAAAAGTTTTATGAAAGTAGGGAAACTTATAATATTTAAGCCAAATGCTAAAATAAGCACAGAGGTTAAAATTCTTATAAGCGTTTCTTTAAGGAAGTTAGTAGTTACCCCTTTTCTTAATCCCCAAGCAAAGCCCTCTAGCCAGAAAAATAGTAATAGAAAAAAAGTATAAGGATAAACGTAATTAAAGTAGACGGCAAGGTCAGGTGATTTCCCTAATTTACGAATGATAAAATCTTTTTCTTGCCAACCTATAATTAGTAATAATCCAAAGCCAATTAAATTAACTAATAAAGTAATAAAAGGTAGTTCGTTTTTTTTAGGGCCTAAGTATTGGTTGTAAAACGGATAAAATTTATACACCACTGGTAATGATCCCAAAGTACAAAATACGGATAAAGTGGCTCCAATATCAATCATCGCTCTCACTAAACCTTGGTCTGACTTAGAGAAAAATAATGGGAAAAGAATTAATAAGTTAATGGCACCTATAACAAAGCCAATCATGATGTAAAAAGATGATTTTAAGCCTTGTTTTTGAATGATTCCCATAGAACAAATATATTTAAATTCAAACTATATTGGGCCTAAAAAATTATATTTGTTGTATGAAGTTGTCAATTATAACAATCTGTTTCAATAATTTGCATGAGGTTATTAAAACCTGCGATTCTGTGGATCGTCAAATAGAAAAGCCTTTTGAGCATATTATTATAAATGGGTCAACAACTGATGAAATTAAGGAATGGTTTAATGGCAATAATAAACTTGCTTACAGGACTATTATTAATGAGCGTGATGCAGGAATTTCAGATGCATTTAATAAGGGGATAGTAAAATCGAAGGGTGATGTGATTCATTTATTAAACTCGGGGGATATTTATTTTGATGAAAATGTAATTCATGTTGTTTTAAAAAGTTTTAAAGAGTATCCAATTTCAACATGGGTAAGCGGTAATATTATTTTGCATAGAGCTGGTAGATGGGTTAATGTTGGGAAACCATTTGATAAAAAACAAGTTTATAAAGGAATGAGAGCCATATCACATCCTACCTGGTTCGTTAAAAAAGAGGTGTATAATAGGATAGGATTGTATAAAAATTATAAAATTGCTATGGATTATGATATGATGTGTAGAATTAAGGAGGAGCCATATACATATATTAATTATACGCTAATTAAATTTGACAATACTGGCATTAGCAGCTTAAGTTATTTAGATTCACTTAAGCAAAATATTGAAGTGTATGAAGCTAATTTTGGGTATTCATTAAAGTCCAGGCTGTGGCAATTTAGGCAAAAGTTATTGCATCATTTTTTACAAACCAGGCTAGGCAAAAAAGTCTTTAGTTTAAAGAGGAGGTTTAATTAGGTGGCTTGTATAGCAATAGGATTAGATTCTATATAATCTATTACATCTTTAGCAGAAACATCATTGTAGGAGGTGTTATTAATGAGTTCATATTTCTGTGTAATTCCATTTTTAACAATATCTTCTATTACTGCTTTAGGGTAAAAAGAAATGATCTTATTGCTTATTTCTTTTGGATAGGGGGAGAATCTCCCATACTGGGAGCCATTGAAAATGCCTAAGGTTAAACAACCTACCGATGCAGCAAGATGGATAGATCCGGTATCTACAGATATTAAGCAGGCGGCATTTTTAATGATAGAAAGTAGGTCAGGTAAACTGGTTTTGCCAGTCATATCTATACAAGGGTTCTTATAATTAATGATGAAATTATTGGCATACACTATATCTCCATTTCCGCCGCATACAAGAGCGGTAAGTTGATATTTTTCATAGAGATAGTTACTTACTTCAATAAAATTTTCTGTACTCCAAATTCTAGCACTACTTCTTGATCCAGGGAACACAATAAAATATTTTTTTGGTAGATTCTCGATTTTTACTGAGGGCAAGATATTTGCATCGAAATTTATATCAGATAAGTTGAAAGACTTTTCGCAAAACCATTCCGCAAATGCTTTGTTTTTATTGAACTCAAAACTAGACTTACTTTTCACTTCGAATAAGTGATGATATAAATTATTGTCAAAATTTTGTTCATAGGGTAAGTAATTTTCATTATTTCTAACAAATCCATAATTATCACTTGCATTTGCAGCTTTAACAATACTATCATCCACTCTTTTGGCTCTTGAGTAGGTCGGATTAATAACAATGGAATAGTTTTCTTTGGCGATTTTATTTAAGAAAGAGAAGCGGTAATAGATGCTTTTTTTGAACTTGGTTTTATCAATCCAAAATAATTTATGAAAAGTACCTTTGTTTTCTAATTCAAATAAAGATTGCCAGGATTGGTTGCCTACAAAATGAACCTCATAATTTTCTAGTTTTTTAGAGCTCAAAATAGG
>CANHOY010000146.1 GCA_947462495.1 Bacteroidota bacterium | reverse complement strand
ATTTCTTTGTCAATTGTGAATAAGCACCAGTTTCATTGATACCAATCTTACCTGCTGTATCAGCAAATAAAGTTCCTTGTGAATTTAAGGTATATTTTCTAGCACTTCCCCCAACTAATAAATCCATATTGTATTTATCCAAACCTAAAGACTCTGTTAAACTTAATTGACCTTCAACCACTGACAAAGTTGATTTATCAATGAATTGAGCCCCTCCTTTTGAAATGGCTCTAGAAGTTAATTCGTTGAAAGCAGCAGTTGTGCTAATTGGGCCATTTGGTCTACCCTTATCCGCTTCTGCTCTAGCAGCAGCTGCTGCAGCAGCAGCACTTGCACCTGAAGCCATTGCTTGGGTCAATGCTCCAAAATATTGTGGATACCAAGAAGCAGCAGTTGCAGCTGGGCTAGAAAGATCAGCACTCTTTTTCCAAGTTTCATTATATAAACGAGCCGCAATAGTTGCATTGAATGAATTACCTGCATCCTCAATAGTTGTATAAGCTCTTACATACCAGTTTTTAGATCTCAACTCAAATTTAAATTGACTCATTTGTAAATTCTTCAATGAATAACGATCACTTCCAGTATATACAGTATTTCCTGTTCCAGTATAAGCACTGATAGATGCTTCTGTTTTATCGTTTACTTTATAATGAAGGGATCCAGAAATTTTATTATTTCTGGTAGTAGGATTGATCACATCAATTTCATTGTAACCTGTTCTACTTACATTACCATAAGCTCCTTTTTTATCAAGATATAAAATGGGAGCATAGGGTTGCAAAGCAGCCCATTTTGGTCCAGTAGCTGCAGCCAAATACCCAGCATAAGCAGCATAGGAATTATAACCTGCAGCAGCATCATATAGTGCATTAAATGTTGGAGCGCCTACTAAAGCGGATACCCCAGATTTATAAGAAGCACTAAAATTTCTTAAATCAACTGTAGTTTCATCACCATATACGTTTACTCCATCATAGTTAGGATCAGATGCTCTATCGCCAGCAATGCCTATTCCTAAGGGATTAGCCAGTGTAGCAGAACGATTATAGTTACTTGTATTATTCGCTAACCAGTCTTGCGCTTCAGTAGATTGTGCAGAAATTTTATAAGCAAAACGATCATTTACTTTACTAGCCCATCTAACTGTATAATCACTATATCCAGATCTTGGTCTTTGATAACCATCAATATGGTTCATACCTTGCTTAATTTGAAAACTTAAACCTTGGTATTTAAAAGGATTTTTGCTATTAATTAGAACTGTACCATTCATACCTCCTGCGCCATACAATGCAGAAGAAGCACCTGGTAATAATTCAATATTATCAACATCTAATTCAGTTAATCCGACAATACTACCCACTGAGAAGTTTAATCCTGGGGCTTGGTTGTCCATTCCATCAATTAATTGATTCAAACGAGTGTTACCACTACCGTTAAATCCTCTTGTACTAATACTTTTAAAAGTTAAACTAGCTGCTACTACGTCTACCCCTTTCAAATTTCCAAGGATATCATAATAGTTAGAAGCAGGCGCATTCTTAATAGTTGAATTACTTATTCTTTCAATGGTAACAGGTGATTCAAGAATTCTTTCCGCCACTCTTGATGCGGATACTACCACTTCTGAACCTAATACAAATGAAGGCTTAAGCGTAACATTTACTTTGTTAGTAGCATCTACCGTCACTTCTTTAGATTCAAATCCTACTGATGAAAACACCAAAACATAGGGGGCATTTTGACTTATTGTTATTTTAAAATTTCCTTTATCATCCGTATAAGTACCTTGATTTGACCCTTTTAAAGATACCGAAACGGCAGAAACCGATTCAGATGTGTTTGAATTTTTAACTGTACCAGTAACAGTACTTGCATTTTGTGCTTTTGTACTCACTACCAATAGGGTAGATAAGCAAACGACAGCAAAATGTCTTAAAAATTTTTTCATAGATTTTTGTTTTAAGTTGAATTGTTGGTACAATTTAACAAATTGTACCCATTTTAGAAAAAATTATCATTTCTATCTTTAAAAATATAATTTTACAGTATGAATAATCGACCCTTTCCTCATCAAATTAATGAGTACCATGGCAAAGTAAGAGATGTTTATTATATTGATAATCAATTACTTGTAATGATAGCAAGTGACAGAATCTCCGCATTTGACGTAATTTTACCCAACCCCATCCCTTTTAAAGGTCAGGTCTTAAATCAGATAGCAGCTTATATGTTGGAAGCCACCAAGGACATTTGTCCTAATTGGTTACTATCCACCCCTGCCCCCAATGTGGCCATTGGCAAAAAATGTACCCCATTTAAAATTGAAATGGTAGTCCGAGGAAACTTAGTGGGTCATGCTTGGAGAACTTATCAAGCTGGTGGACGAATTTTATGTGGAGTAAGATTACCTGAGGATATGAATGAAAATGATTATTTCCCTACTCCTATTATAACCCCTTCTACCAAAGCCAGTGAAGGACATGACGAAGACATTTCAAAAGAAGAAATCATTGCTCAAGGTTTAGCCAGTGCAGCAGACTGGGCCATTTTAGAAAAATATGCTTTGGAATTGTTTCAAAGAGGAAAAGAAATTGCAGCCAATCGAGGATTAATATTGGTTGATACCAAATATGAATTTGGCAAAATAGATGACACCATTTATTTAATGGATGAAATTCATACCCCCGATTCTTCCCGTTATTTTTATGCAGATGGTTTTGAAGAGAGACAAACGAAAAAGGAAAAACAAAAACAATTAAGCAAGGAGTTTGTAAGAGAATGGTTAATTGCCAATAATTTTATGGGCAAAGAAGGACAAACGGTTCCAGCCATGTCGGCCGAATGGATTGATACTATTTCCAAACGCTATATTGAATTGTACGAGCAAGTAATTGGCGAAAAATTTGTTCCCCAAAAATTATCAGATGAAGAAACCTACGAAATAGTTAGTACAACCTTAGAGAAACTTAGTTAATCACGTTAATTGAAGTTTAAAATATTTCACTTCTGAACATTGAACCATAGCGTTAAGAAAAATAAAAAAGTAAACTAAAAATCAATACCCAATCTTGGTCTTAGGCGTTGTTTGCTTTTATTGAAAATTTGCTGTCCTTTGTCAATGCCTTTTCTTAATTCAATTTGTTTTTCTATAGGCAAGTGAACAATATCGGTGCAGGCTTGCGTACAACACCCAGCAAAGGTTTCAGCACATGATGCACATTGTATAAATAATAAATGACAACCATCATTTTTACAATTGGTATGTGTATCACATGGCGCACCACATTGATGACACTTTGAAATAATATCTTCCGTAATTTTTTCCCCTAGCCTGTCATCAAAAACAAAATTCTTACCCTTAAATTTACTGAGCAAGCCTGCTTCTTTAATTTTATTGGCATAATTTATTACCCCACCTTCTAAATGAAATACATTTTTAAAACCTTGATGTAACATATAGGCACTTGCTTTCTCACAACGAATCCCCCCAGTACAATACATGATTATGTTTTTATCCTTTTTATCTTTCATCATATCGGCTGCCATGGGCAATTGTTCTCTAAAAGTATCAGAAGGAATTTCTATGGCATTGGTAAAATGTCCTACTTCGTATTCATAATGATTGCGCATATCAATAACAATAGTATCCTCTTTTTCTAATAAGTTATTCATCTGTTCCGCATTCACATAGTTCCCTTTGTTTTCCATACTAAAACTAGGATCCTCAATACCATCGGCTACAATTTTCTCACGTGTTTTTATTCTTAACACCCAAAAACTTTTCCCATTATCATTAAAGGCGGTATTTAAACGCAATCCATCTAATTCAGCAATAGAATACAAAAAAGATTTAAAATTTTCAAATAAATGAGCAGGGACACTTACCTGTGCATTGATGCCCTCTTTGGCCACATAAATACGACCATATACTTGCAAAGCAATTAATGCTTTATACAATTCATCTCTAAATACAGCTGGATTTTGAATGGTGAAATACTGATAAAAACTAATAGTAGTTCGAGGAAATGTTTCCTCATATAATTTTTCTTTCAACTCCTTATTGGAGATTCGATTGTGCAATACACTCATAAAATTAAATTTAGACATCTAGGATGTTCCTATTAATGGACCCAATTGCAGGTTGGGCAAATTCAAAACAAAGTTAAGTCAATAAAAATAATATCCAATAAAGAGAAGCGCCCTCTATTTCATTTTAATAAAGGAACCAGTTAAAGAAGCCAAGCCGCCCAATAATGCCCCTACAAAACTTGTAAGTACAATAAGGCTTATATAAGAGCCTTTTAAAGGTAATATAGTGGCTACTTTTGTAGATAAAATATGTTGGTTCCCTTGATCGATTCCAATGGCCATCCCTCCCCATAATAAACCAATAGACAAGAACCCAATAAAAAAAGAATGTAATGATTTTTGAGGAACCACTATGGCTACAATCAAATTAGTGACCACAAAACTCCACCAAGGTAAATTTCCATAAATACCAATTGCATAAGCGAGCAAGGCGCACAAAAGGATACTAATTATTATTTTCATTGAATATTTTTTT
>CANHOY010000145.1 GCA_947462495.1 Bacteroidota bacterium | reverse complement strand
TAAAATTCTATTCTACGACTTGGTTTTAAACGTATTTTCTTAGCCAATTCTAAATTGCCAGTAAAAATATAGCCCAGGTAGCCTTTGCAATTGTTTTTCAAAAAATCGCCCATCCTTGCATAAGTAGCTTCTAATTCAAGCTCCTCTCCTAGTCTTTCACCATATTCTGGGTTAAACATAATAACAGCAGCTTCTTCTGCAACCGGAATATTAGTATTTTCAAAATCTCCATCTTGAAAATATATTAAATGTGCAACGCCTGCCACCGTGGCATTGGTTTTTGCTGTTTCAATAGCTCTTTTGCTAATATCAGAAGCGATAATTTGCAAACCAGGTATTTTAATTATTTGAGTGGTTAATTTTTCTTTTTCTACTTGATACATGGCGTCTTCATAACCTAGTAGATGCATAAAAGCATAATTCGTTCTTAATAAACCAGGTGCTCTATTGGTGGCTATTAATGCTGCTTCAATGGCTAAAGTCCCCGAACCGCACATGGGATTCACAAAAGGAGCTCTTTTATTCCATTTAGTACTTAAAATAGTAGCAGCTGCCAATGCTTCTAACATAGGAGCAGTACCAGGTAATTTTCTATACCCATGCTTGGCTAAGGTTTCTCCCGAAGTATCTAGAAATATTTCGGCTTCTTCCTGTTTCCAAAACAAATAAACCACTGCTCCAGATAATTCTGAACCTGTAGAAGGACGTTGATTGCAACTATTTCTCATCCTATCTACAATGGCATCTTTCACCTTTAAATTGGCGTATAAGTTGGTAGATATGGTTGGATGAAATACATTACTCGTTACCGAAAAATAGCCCGAAGGTTTTATTAAATTTTCCCAATGAACATCAACTAAATTTTTATACAATTCTTCGGGGTCATTACAAATAAAAGACTTGATAGAATACATTACCTGACTAGCACAACGTAAATTTAAATTTAGCTTTATGCAATCCTGAACAGTTCCTGTTAATTCCACCCCAGTTTGAAATACTCTATCCGGTGTAAAACCTAGTGCAACCACTTCTTTTTGTAAAGAAATAGCTAACCATTTGTGACAAGTGATAATTATTTTGCTTGGGGTAGTAAATACTTGCATAAGTACAAAGTTACTTATTAAAATCCATAGCCATTTGATTAATGGATTCGTCTGTTAAATCACCCCCAATGACCAATTGATGTTTAAATATAATATTTTGTCCAGGCTGTAAAACCAATTTTACGGCTGCTGCATTTTTGTCAAAGTTTCGACCCCCTAAATTATTCGTGGCAAATAAACCATAACCTCTCGCATGAGACCAGGCAGGAAAATTTATATTCTTTGAGTGATCTAATAGGGCAATCGTAATTACTTCATTTTCTTTAGTAGCTCTTAAAGCTACCCAATTGGAGCGCTTTCCCCAAACCGCTGCTCCCTGAGCTCCTTCTACATTTCGATAAACTCCATTCACTCCATCATTATTAAGTAAGGGGACTTTTGTTTCTATTCCTTTGGCATCTAAAAATGTTTCCGCTACTGTAGCAGGTTCTTCAAAGGATCTATCTACACGAAGTCCAATTAAACCTTCTTTATTTTCAGTAAATGTAACTTCTTGTTTTGCCGTAAGTTTGGTTTCACGTACGATGGTTCTTAAATTACCATTCCCGTAAAAAGTAAAGCTGGTTAATTCGGTCAGTAAAATGGTGTTATTTACATCTACCCAATTTGCGCTCACCACCAAGGTTCCATTTTTAGAATTAATGGATTCAATTTTATTCAATCTAATGGAACCATATTTAGGTTTATCAGCAGTTTTAATAGCAAAGGAGTTATTCCAAAAGTCTAAACCATTGACATCACCAAAATTAAACCAAAGGCCCACCTGATGAGGATGATCCGTTCTTTCAAAAGGTCTTGGTTTTAAAGGGAATCCTCTAGTGATGAATTTGCCTTGCGCATTAACAATGGGATACAAACTTTGTTTTTCCATATTGTCAGGATAAATAAATGCGGTAAAAAGTTTACCGCCTATATACACTTCCACTTTTTTTTCTTTTGTAAGATTTTTAAAAGAGATAGGTTGGCTAAAAGATATAGACCCTATTGCCATTGAAAAAATGAGCAAGAATGATTTTAGAATGTTCATAGATTGTTATTTCTAATTTAAATATACGAATAATTTTATTTAATGTTTTGTCTATAAATCTACTCCTTTAAATACCCCTTAAGCCTTGTCTACAATGAATTATATTAAATACCATTAAATGTGGAAAAGATGAGTTATTATTGATAGCAATTAAAACTAATTAATTGATATATGTTTTATAAATATTAAATTTGAAAAATACTTCAATAACACAATTAAAAAGTATCAATTTTTAAAATAAAGATAAAAATCATGATGAAACTAAGTTTAGGTTTTATAGCTGCTATTGTATTGCTTACAAGTTGTAAACAATATGAAAAAGCCCCTTCTGGCATGCGTTATATCATTACACATGTAAGTGAAAATGAAAAAAATATTCAACATGGAGAATTTGTAAAGTTTAATGTCGAATATAAATTAAAATCAAATGATAGTATATTAAGATCTACTTATGATACATTACCCCTATATTTTCCGGTGGACAGTTTGCAATTAGGCAGCTATACGTTAACTGAAATATTCCTACAATGCAAAAAAGGGGATAAAATCGAATTTTTAGTGAATATTGATTCTTTAGTTGCCATGAATAAAATGCGTTTAAACGATGTGTTTAAATCAAAAGATATTATTATTGGAAGAGCTGAAATTATAGAAGTGTTTAAAACTTCAGAATTTATTAACGCAGATTTAAGAAAAGAATTGGAGATACAACAGAAAAAAAGATATAAGAACTAATAATCCATAGCCATGAAATTCACTTTAGTTAATACCCTACGTCGCTTTACCATCCTTATGTTTACTTTTTTTACACTCCATTCATCTATAGGTCAATCTAACGGACTAGTGGCAAAGAACGCCACCTTACAATTAATTTCAAAACAATTTTCGTTTACGGAAGGGCCCGCAGTGGATAAATATGGAAATATTTTTTTTACAGACCAACCCAATAATAAAATTTGGAAATATGATACAGAAGGTAAATTGGCTGTTTTTTTAGAGAACAGTAGACGCTCCAATGGAATGTATTTTGATAAAAAAGGAAATTTGATTACTTGTGCCGATGAAGAAAATCAAATAATTAGCATTAGTCCAAAAGGTAAAATAAAATTATTGGTCAATGATTTAAATGGTCTTCACTTTAATGGACCTAATGATTTATGGATAAGCCCTTCTGGTGGCATCTATTTTACAGATCCATTTTACCTTAGAGATTATTGGTCTCGAAAAACACCTGAATTGCAAGGTGAGTATGTTTATTATCTAGCAAAAAACAAAAACCCCATTTTAGTATCAGATCATTTGATAAAACCCAATGGGATTATTGGTACGCCAGATGGTAAATTTTTATATGTAGCAGATATCAAAGGGGACAAGACCTATCGATTTAACATTGCAGCAGATGGTAGTTTATCAGCACCCACTCTTTTTGTAGAAAAAGGAGCAGACGGATTAACGATTGATGAAAACGGTAACATCTATCTAACTGGAAATGGGGTGATTGTATACAATCCTAAAGGGGAATTAATTGAACATATTAAAGTACCCGAAAATTGGACAGCCAATGTAACATTTGGCGGCAAAGACAATCATACTTTATTTATAACCGCTTCCAAAGCTATTTATTCATTACAAATGAATGTAAAGGGAGTTCCTTTTAAGTTTTAATTGTAGTGACCTGCAAATGACTAAAAAGCAAAAGGGCTTCAATTGCTTGAAACCCTTTCTGTTATTCTGTGGGGGCACACGGGTTCGAACCGCGGACCCTCTGCTTGTAAGGCAGATGCTCTAAACCAACTGAGCTATGCCCCCTTTTGAGGAGTGCAAAAATAAGGGTCAAATAGGAATTCCCCAAAAAAAAGGTGATTTAATTTAATTGTACGGCAGGAAGTCTAGTAGATTGACTATCATATACAAAAAGCTCAACTATTTCATAGTTCCAATACTTAATCAAAGGCGATTTCTCCAGGTATTCCTTTACTTCTTTTTTATTATTGGCGTTAATGGTAATCCAAGAGTTTTGCGTCTCCATACTTACTGCATAACTGTCAATAATCCCTTTGTTGAGTAAATAATTGATATAAGTACGATGAGGAGGTACAAAAGACATGAATTCTTCATCCATTTCGAAAGATATAATTGCCTGGTATTTTTTCATATCTATACTAAGTTACATTAAGTATTTAAATTTAAAAATGATTTTTAGTACTATTTCAAATAAAAAATAAATTCGCTTATAATAGACGTTTTGAAATCTTCCTTGGAATTACTAAATTACTATATATCCGATGCGCCCATTGGCACCAGCTATAAAAGCAGCTTTCTTACCAGGCTGTTTCTGAACTACATGGAAGCTTTCATTTGAAATTAAATTCCAGTTTTTACCAGCATTATTGGAAATATCCACCCCCGATGTACCACAAGTAATTAATATCTTATTGGTAATATATTCCACACTAGATCGGAAACCATTTGGGAAACCCAGTTTCGAATCAATTTTCCAAATT
>CANHOY010000144.1 GCA_947462495.1 Bacteroidota bacterium | reverse complement strand
CTTCTTTAGCTTTTCCTCCTGCATCAGATGCTTTCGCATCTTCTTCTTTCACTTCTGCATTGGCGTCGGTAAAATAAATAGCAACGGGTAAGAATTTACAAAAGCGATCCAAGATCGATTTCACACGATTGGCTTCTAAGAACTCGGCGCTTTCTTCGTTGATGTGTAAAACGATTTTAGTACCGCGGGCACTATAATCAACTTCATACAATTCATATTCGGTGCTACCGTCGCAGCTCCAAAAAACACCAGGGGTATCTTTATGGCTTCTACTGTAGATGTCAACTTTTTCACTCACCATAAAGGCGCTATAAAAGCCTAAACCAAAGTGACCAATAATGCTAGCGTCTTTGTATTTGGTAACAAATTCTTCGGCGCCGCTAAAGGCAACTTGGTTAATATATTTATCTACTTCTTCGGAGGACATCCCAATACCATTGTCCATGATGGTCAATGTTTTTTCTTTGGCATCTAAAATCACATCTACTCTAAGGTTACCGATATCCCCTTTTACTTCGCCTTTAGCGCTTAAAGTTTTTAATTTTTGGGAAGCATCCACGGCGTTGCTTACTAGCTCACGTAAAAATATTTCGTGGTCGCTGTATAAGAACTTTTTAATGATAGGAAAGATGTTCTCTGTCTGAACCCTTATTTGACCTTTTTGCATAGTTCGATTGTTTAGAGGTACTATAGCAAAGTGGGTACCAAAGCCCAAATACTGCCAAGCTGTCAAGCAAAGGGGCTAGTTAGGCAAGTTTTTCAGCCAGGCAGCCCCGGTGCAGCGCTTCCCCCTCAACAAAATGTCACTTGTGTCTCGGAGGAGAATTTGTTTTTCTGTATTAAAAACAGAATAAATCCCCACTAATTCACCATTACCAGTTGGCAATTTAACACCAGCGAAATCTGCATAGCCACTGGTCCTTAAATAAATAGTCCCTCCTAAACAAAACTTTAACGATCGACTTGCTCCTATTTTATTTTTTTTATCCGCATAGGTTAAATTGGTGTCTGCCGCAGAAAATTCAACATTAACTATTTTAATGAGTCTTCCTTGTAAGCTATCTGCCAAGTTTTTATAAGAGACAAGAAGAGGAATAACATTACTATTGTCTTTAATAACTTTAATAAATTTTGAAAATAAAGGGGCTGGAATACCTGACGTAACTAATAAACCCGATGCCGTATCAACAGATGCCACCAATTGAACCATTCGTCGATAATCAGTTAACAATAAATTTTGAACACGAACTCTAATAAGCGCTCCTATTGGAAATGTTTGGTATAAGGCAGACCCATCTAACATTAATATAATTCCACCAGTTGAATCTTGAATAGATATAGATTTATACAAATTATCATGCTCGTCATTTGCTACTACAACACCTTCCAAAGTCATTGATTTTGAAACAATTTCGATCATACCCATAGTATGTAATTTCCTTAATGATTTTATACTCATTAAGGAGTCCGTATTACTTCCAACAACTGGATTAGCATATGCGTTTTGTTTTAAACATGCAGGGAAACAAAGAAGTACTGCAAAGGAAAATACAGTCATAAAAAAGTGGGAAGTGAATTGAATTTTCATAAAAAAATTATTGAATTTGTAATTGAATGCCAAGAGAATAAGTTGTTCCGGGATCAAATAAATATTTAAGCGGGAATTTATTGGGATTTAAATTAACATAATCAAAACGTGACTGTTCAAATACCAAAACAGGAATGAGTGTATTGAGAATATTTTTTACACTCAATGTGCAATAAAATGAGCATCTTTTATTCCTATAATTAATAATAAACGATTTTGAAAACGCCGCATTTAATGTTAACTGATCAGGTAAATATGCAACGTCATGTATAGTTTGATATACTGCTTTAGAAAAAAGAGGGTCAAGGACTATTGCTGAACGCCTGTAATAATCAAAGCTTATTGCCCTTTGGGCAGAATAGACACCAGTAATTGAAATGCGTGACGAAAAATTTGGTTGATATTGTAAAGAAATCGCCTCTGTGAATTGAGGCACCGTCGAAGCCGGCAAGCCTTTCAATCTTAAAATTCCAGACTCAACTTTATATAAATCATTGACTAATAAAATTTCATACAAAGGATTATTTGAAATAAAGTACTGCCCAATATTTGCTGACATTTCTACTTGCACCAAGTTAAATAGACTTGTTTCGAGAGCAGTTTCAATGCCTTGAAAAATTGATTCTTTTTGACCTATTACACCATAGACAAAAGATCCAAAAACGTCATGATAAAAAAAACGCTTTTCGGATTCATTCTTTACTTGCTGACGATACGCACTTAGTGTTATTTTTGCATCGACCCCTCTATAATAAATAGTAAAGTCAATGCCATTCTTTATCTGTGGCCGAAGCAAGGGCGTGTTAAATGCATGTAAGGAGGGATCTAAAAAAACTTCTGAAGCATTAGGCGCATATTGTTGATTAAAAATAATGGCTCTTCCATAAATCCTTCCTGAAAATTTATATAAGGCCTGTCCTTTCAATCCCACTGATGGGAAAGAATAAATTGAGGATCTTCCCAATGAATGTAAAGCGAAAAGCCCATTTTGATTTAATCCATTTCTTTGAAAAAAATCTGTACTGTAATTAACCCCGGACGAGAACTCCCATCTTGGACGCAAATTTTTAAATTGTAGCCAGCCTAATGATTGTATAGATTGTAATTCATAATGAGGACCCCAGTTTTCTGCCACTTTTATTTTTTGGTCGGGAGATTGTAAGTTGTTTTGAAAATTATTTGCATTTCCATCATCATTAACCCAGCTATTATAGTTATAGTAAAACTGCCCTCCTAATAAGTTTTCAATTTGATTAAAATATTTTGCTTTATCTCTTGATACCTGCAATCCCACATCTACACTCCAATAATAATTTAGTTGAAATTTATAGTATACCGACGCTCTCGCTAAAAAAAGTGACGCAACATTTTTATTGACAATATAAAAAGATCGTTTAGAAATTGATGTCTTATTTATTTTTTCAATTTGATCAAAATTTATCTGCATAGCTTGTGGATTTGACTCAAACCAATTTGTTAATTGACTCCTTGTATTGCTATCCTTTATATAACTAGGTAGATATCGGTAATAATCAGGTCTAGGATCTGCGCTAGAAGTCCAATCTAATTGAGAGTTTTCCTGTTGCCCAAATGCCACACCTGCATTTATTTTTAAGATTGCCCTTTCTTTCCACTTTTTTTCATAACGTAAGGATACTACTGGCACATTCGTTTGTTTATGATTTGGATAATAAGCTTGCCCGCCAAGCCACCCCCAACTAGGATTATAATTTCTTTGATTAGATAAAGAATAGGCTTCTAAAATTGAAGGTGATACTTTCCCTTGATTGGCATGATCCAACCAAAAAACAATACCTATAGAATTATTTATTTTAATTACTTTATCTACACTAAAGGCCACGCCTTGTATTTTTTTAAAACCATTTGGCAATAACCCATTAGGCGTATTTTGTAAGACAAAAAATGAATTGAAAGACCAATTATTCTTAATCTTCCCCGAACTATATTGAACATGTACTTCATTAACATAAGAAGCATTTGAAAAGCCATTATGAATTATCCAGCCTTTTTTAAATAAAGGAGATGCCGTTGTCAGATAGCTTGTTCTATCTTTTTTTCCATACCCCTCGTTAGAATATTCAAAATTTTCTTCACTATTAAGCTTATGAAAAATTTTATACATACCAGTATAAGAAAAAGAAGCAGTCCAGCCATTTAAATTAGAATCCCAGTTAATCCCATCTATTATAGAAGCGCTATTGTAAGACTGCCCTCTTGGAATCCAATTAAAAACATAGCCATTAAATTGAGCAAGGCTACTAATAACACTACTATTTGCGCTAAGTAAATTAGGCACCCAATTATAGCTACGTTCATTTTCATCATACAACATTTGCTTTGGCATTTCATCTTCTACTTGAGCATAGGAAGAGTGTACAAGAAAAAATAATAATAAAATAAAATAAAACCGAAATCTCATGAGCAATAATTGAAGGCACAATTTGCAATTAAGTTAAACTCTATTTGTTTCGGTAATTACGTTGTATTCAAATTGAAAAAAAGAATACAATTACCCCAAAAAATAATACAATGGTCTTGAAAAAATATATGATCCTGTTTTTATTAATAAACACTTTGACAGCAAGGGCACAAAATATTATTACTGGATTTTACAATTGTGAAAATTTTTACGATACAATAAATCAAATAAAAGTAATAGATGAAGACTTTTTACCAACGAGCGCAAAATCATATACAAGAAATGTGTATGATTTAAAATCCTACCATCTTTCAAAAGTTATTTATGCTTTGGGTAAGCTTGACAACGGGAATGGCATTGCGTTGATGGGGCTCGTAGAAATTGAGAATAAATTAGTATTAGAAAAATTAATAGCAGAACCCCTTTTAAAAAAATACCATTATAAATACTTGCATTTCGATTCTAAAGATCAAAGAGGAATTGATGTAGCATTAATTTATAACCCTTTGTTGTTTATACCTTATCAATACCGCCCCTATTCATTAACAGACGCCACCCACTTTAAGGATTATGCAACCCGTGATATTTTATATGTCAAAGGTAGATTGGATGGTCATTGG
>CANHOY010000143.1 GCA_947462495.1 Bacteroidota bacterium | reverse complement strand
TTTCTAGTGCTTCGTATTGTCCTGTAAAGCCGCAATCACTTGCCGTATTTACAATCAATACTTTTTTACCTTTTAAAGAAGCGAAATCAAAATCCTTGCCATTGATATCTTTCGTTGTTAAACTATAAAAGGGGATTATAGGCGTTTTGTTTTCTTTATTAGTTTGAACTTGTTTTTTACCTGCACCCTTACCCGACCACATAATGGCGGGATAAATTGTTTTTAAAATAGATTGTCTATAAGACATACCCGATTTTTTCATCAACAAAGTGGCCGAAACCAAAACACCTAAAGCGATGGCAATTTTCATCATGACATTTTTTTTATTTTTCAAACCAGCTCTAATTATTTAATGCGAAAAAAGTATTTCAAATTTATAAATACCACTATCCAATTAATCTTTTTAACAACCAGGCCTTGCCTTTATAGGGTGGGTATTTAAAACTAGGATCTATCCAAGTAGGTGTTTTTAATACCGATTTTGTATGCGTAAAGGTGTCAAAACTTTGTTGGCCATGATACCCACCAGTTCCGCTAAAACCCCTGCCACCAAAGGGTAAATCATGATTGGTAATATGCATGGTCGCATTGTTTACACAAGCACCGCCGGAGGGTACATTGGTTAACCAATATTGTTCATCAGCTTTATTTTCAGTGAAAACATAAAAAGCCAATGGGTTGGGGTTTTTATTGATAATCGCCAAAGCTTCTTCATTCGATTCATAAGTAAGAATAGGAAGTATCGGTCCAAAAATCTCCTCCTGCATAATTTTTGCATCTGCATGCACGCCTGTCATAATTGTAGGCTCAATAAACAATTTTTCTCTGTTTGATTTTCCTCCATAAACAATTTCACCATCCCCTAAATAAGAAGTAATACGCAACCATTGTTTGTCATTAATAATTTTTCCATAATGTTCTGAAGTTGCAGCGTCTGCTCCATAAAAAGATTGTAGCGCAATAATTAGCTCTTTAATTAAGTTGTCTTTTAAATCACTGGGTACTAAAACATAATCAGGCGCAATACACATTTGTCCGCAATTGGAGAATTTAGGATTTGCCAAACGACGCGCAGCTACCCTTAAATTGGCATCGGAAGTAATCACAGCAGGGCTTTTGCCTCCTAGCTCTAAAGTAACCGGGACCAATTGTTCAGCGGCATATTTATAAATAATTTTTCCAACAGCAGTGCTGCCAGTATAAAAAATATGATCAAACCTATTATCAGTCAATAAAGGTGGCAAAACAGTAGCACCCTCCCCTTCTAAGTATTGAATATAATTTTCGGGAAATAAAGATTCCACTATTTTACCCATTAGTTTGGCAGTGGCTGGCGCAAACTCACTTGGTTTTAATACTACACAATTACCTCCAGCAATGGCACCAATTAATGGCGTAAATAATAACTGAAAGGGATAATTCCAAGGAGCAATAATACAAACCACTCCCAAAGGTTCTTGTATTGTATAACTAGTTGAAGGCATATTGACTAAATTGGTAGCAACCGATTTCGGTTCCATCCAATCTTTTAAATGCTTCATGGTATGATTTAATTCACTTAAGAAAAATCCAACTTCTGTTGCCCATGCATCTTCATCTGTTTTTTTTAGGTCGGCATAGAGGGCTGCATACAATTGTTTTTCATTCTCTAGAACTGCCTTTTTTAAACGCTGCAACTGAAGCAATCTAAATTCAAATGGCTGGGTAGCTCCTGCCATAAAATAAGCGCGTAACGATGTGATAGAAACGGACATATATTGAAAATTATTAAGCAATTTAGCTCTAATTGGTGAAATAAAGCTGTCCTTTATCAGTTCATCAAATTATTTTCAAAAATTCCAAAATATTTGATAATTTAACAGAATCAATAACGATTATAAACCAAATACTGGATTGCTATGTCAAAAAGAAAAGCGGACAACACAAGAAGGGATTTTATCAGAAATTCTGCGCTTGCTTTAGGTGGATTTTATATATTACCAAGGCACGTTTTAGGTGGTAAAGGATTTACCGCTCCAAGTGATAAATTACAAGTGGCTGGCATAGGTGCCGGCGGAAAAGGCGAAAGTGATTTATTCTCTTTCTACAATAGCGGAAAAGCGGATATTGCTTTTTTATGTGATGTAGATGATCGTCAATGCGCAAAAAGTTTTCAAAGATATCCAAAGGCAAAGCGATACAAAGACTATAGAGAAATGTTAGATAAAGAGCACATGCATATAGATGCCTGCTCCGTATCTACACCCGATCATATGCACGCAGTACAAGCCATGGCGGCCATGCAATTAGGCAAACATGTTTATGTGCAAAAACCAATGGCACATGATATATACGAAGCACGTATTATGACTAAAGCGGCACATGATTATAAAGTAGTGACGCAAATGGGTAACCAAGGAGCTTCCGGTGATGGTGTTCGTATGTTACAAGATTGGCATACCGCAGGATTAATTGGAGATGTGCATACAATTTATTGTTATACAGACAGACCCGTTTGGCCACAAGGTGTAAACCGACCTATTTTAACCACCCCTTCGCCTATTCCTGCAGAGTTGGATTTTGATTTGTGGTTGGGAACTGCTCCTAATAAAGATTATTTTGATGGCTTGTTGCCATTTAACTGGAGAGGTTGGTGGGATTACGGAACCGGCGCTTTAGGAGATATGGCTTGTCATATTATGGCACCTGCCTTTGCAGTCGCTGGACTAGGTTATCCTATTGCAGCGGAATGTAGTGTAGCCACTCGTTATACTGCACCTTGGCAAAGACTATCTGCACCAGATAGTGGTCCAATGGGCTCACATATTATCTTAACATTCCAAGGACAAAACGGAAAACCAAATATAAAATTACATTGGATGGATGGAGGAATTCAACCTGAACGTCCAGCAGAATTAGGACCCAATGAAATCATGGGAGATGGCGGTAATGGTGTAATATTTGAAGGAACAAAAGGAAAAATGATGGCCGGCACTTATGGTGTAAACCCTCAATTATTACCAACCAATTTAACCAAAACAACAGTAGTACCTCAAACAGTGGATCGCGTTAAAAAAGGAGACAATGGGCACTATGCTGCATGGGTGGAGGCTTGTATAGCAGGAGCAGGAAGTGCAGAGGCAAAAGCATTAAGTTCTAATTTTGATATTGCAGGTCCTTTAACAGAGTCTGTGTTGATGGGTAATTTAGCTATTAGAAGTTATGATATTAAATCCACTGATAAAAAGGGTAATGCAAGTTATCCAGGCAGAAACATACAGTTATTATGGGATGGTCCGAATATGAAAATTACCAATTTCGACGAAGCGAATCAGTTTGTAAAAAGAACTTACCGCGAAGGTTGGAGCTTGGGCGTATAAAAATATCAGTTTCTCTTATTATAAAACCTCGGTTGCCAATGGCCATCGAGGTTTTTTTTAAAACTTTTATCTACCCACCTAATCAGAATCATCCAATTTTAGGCAAATAAAATTGTTACCTTACACCTAGTAAAATTGAAACTATGGAAAATTTACGCGAACAGTTCTTATTAAATCCCGACATTACATTTTTGAATTTTGGATCTTTTGGCGCCACGCCCAAACCTATTTTTGATGCCTATCAACAATGGCAAAGAGTATTAGAAGCAGAGCCTGTTCAATTTATAGCTTTTGATGGGTTTAACTATTTAGCAGACACAAGAGCCGCTCTTGCTAAATTTGTAGGCTGCCCTGATAAAGATGATTTAGTAATGGTCACTAATCCTTCTTTTGCCGTGAATTTAATTGCGAAAAACTTTCCCTTACAAGAAGGGGATGAAATTTTAGCCACCAATATTGAATACGGTGCCTGTGATCGTACATGGGATTATTATTGTAAAAAAAACAAAGCTACCTATAGAAGACAAAAAATAAATTTACCTATCACCTCCAAAGAAAAATTTATTGAAGATTTTTTTGAAGGCTTAAGGCCCAGCACCAAAGCCATTTTCATAAGTCAAATAACTAGCGCAACTTCATTGATATTTCCAGTGAAAGAAATTTGTGCCATTGCCAAATCAAAAGGACTCATTACAATTGTAGACGGCGCACATGTACCAGCCCACATCGATTTAAATATCAATGAATTGGAAGTTGATTTTTATACGGGTGCTTGCCATAAATGGATGATGGCTGCCAAGGGTTGTAGTTTTTTATACGCACATAAAAGCGTTCAACATTTATGTGATCCTCTCATTGTAAGCTGGGGATACAAAGCACTAAAACCTTCCGCTTCTACTTTTTTAGACTACCACCAAATGATTGGCACACGTGATTTTTCTGCATTTTTAACAGTAGCAGCTTCTTTGGAATTTATGGAAAAAAATAATTGGCCTGCAGTTTCCAAAAAATGTCATGAAATGGTTTTAGCCAATGCCCAACGTTTTTATACTTTACTTGGCAGCAAGCCTATCAGTCCATTGAACAATGAGTGGATTGGTCAAATGATTAGTATTCCTATCAATACCCCTGAGCCTGAAATATTGCAAAGAAAATTATATATCGATTATAAAATAGAAGTACCCATTATGCGTCAAGAAAATGATGTCTACATTCGTTACTCTATCAATGGATTTAATTCGGTAGCAGACTTAGATACACTATACAATGCACTAGAAGCCATTAAGAAAGAGGGTGTTTTAATAA
>CANHOY010000142.1 GCA_947462495.1 Bacteroidota bacterium | reverse complement strand
GTAACAGTGGGAGCAAGCACCGATGATGCAACAGTAACAGCTGCGGGAACGTATAGTACGTCGACAGTAGGAACGAGTAAAACAATAACGGTGGTTTATACATTAGCTGGAGTAGACAAGGATAACTATCTAAAACCAGTAGATAAAGTATACACAGATGGCGAAATCACTGCAAAGCAACTAACAATCTCAGATCCGACTATTACAAAAAGCAAAGAGTATGATAAAACTTTAACAGCAGCTGTAACTCAAGGAATATTATCTGGAGTTGTAACTCTGGAATTAATTACAGATGATGTTACAGTAACAGCTGCAGGAACGTATAGTACCTCGACAGTAGGAGTGAGTAAAACAATAACTGTAGTATACACCTTGGCTGGTGCAGACAAGGATAATTATTTAAAGCCAGTAAATAAAGTATATACGGATGGCATCATCATTCCAAAGACATTAACGATTACTGCAGCTGCAATTGCTTCAAGAGAATATGATGGAACAAAGACTGTAGGTGCAATAACAAAAGGAACTTTAACTGGTTTTGTTGGAACAGAGACAGTAACGGTTACTGCAGCTGGATCTGATTATGCAATTGAAAATGTAGGAAGCCATGCGTCAACAATTTCATATACGCTTGTAGATGGTGATAATGGTGGAAACGCAGCAAATTATACATTAGCTTCTGAAACTGCAAACGGAGAAGTAACTGCAAAGCAACTAACAATCTCAGATCCGACTATTACAAAGAGCAAGGAATATGATAAAACTGTAACAGCGAATGCAACTGCAGGAGCTTTATCAGGAGTTATAACAGTGGGATTAATTACAGATGATGTTACAGTAACAGCTGCAGGAACGTATAGTACTACAACAGTAGGAGTGAGTAAAACAATAACGGTAGTATACACCTTGGCTGGTGCAGATAAGGATAATTATATAAAGCCAGTAGATAAAGTATATACTGATGGCATCATCATTCCAAAGACATTAACGATTACTGCTGCCTCAATTGCTTCAAGAGAATATGATGGAACAAAAAAAGTTGGCGCTATAACTGTTGGAACGCTAACTGGTTTTATAAGTCCTGAAACAGTAACAGCAACTGCAGTTGGGACAGATTATACCAATGCAAATGTAGGCACCTATTCTTCTACTATATCTTATACATTAGCTGACGGGACTAATGGCGGTATTGCTTCTAATTATTCGTTATTAGCTGAAACTTCAAATGGCGTAATCACGGCAAAAGCAATAACTATAACTGTAAATGCAGGTCAGAAAAAAACATATGGTGTAAGTGATCCAGCAACTTATACATATTCAGTATCACCAACTATTTCAGGGCTTACTTCATTAATAGGTAATTTATCAAGAGCTACTGGGGAAGATGTGAATACTTATGCGGTTCAGCAAAACAATCTAACAACCGATGCTAATCCTAATTATACGATAAGCTATGTTGCGAATACATTTAAAATTGAACAGAAGCTTATCAATGTAATTGCAGATGATAAGTCTAAAAATTATAATAAGACTGATCCAGTATTTACTTACAATTATAGTCCAATGCCTTTAGTTGGTTCGGATATTTTTTCAGGTGTTTTAGAAAGAGTTGCTGGGGAGTCTGCTGGTGTTTATGATATCAAACAAGGAACTTTATCACTTAGCAGTAACTATCAATTAAATTTTACAAAGGGTTTATTAACTATTCTTCCTGAATCTAATGCCTACTTCCAAATCCCCAATGCTTTTGTACCAGGCAGTTTCAATGAATTAGATAATAAGTTTAGGGTTTTTAAAAATTCGGCTTTCCCGGATAATTTATTTAAAAGTTTAAGCATATACAATAGGAGCGGACAATTTTTGAAAAGATTTGATGCGATTACTGATAGTTGGGATGGGAGGGTTGATACAGTTTTACAAGAATCGGATGTGTATATATGGGTGTTAAGTTTAGTAGATGATCCCTTAACAAAAAATATTCCAAGGTCAGGTACCTTTCTTTTATTAAAATAAAAAAACTGAAATACTTTTTCCCTATATTATTTATACTATTAGCAAATAATGCTCGCTCACAAAATATAGTTTTGTCGCAGCCTTATGTGAATGCTCAGTTTCAAAGTCCCGCTTTAGTAGGGGATGGAATGTATCAGCAAAGAATTCAAAGTAATTTAAGAACGCAAATATTTGGCAACATGAATGTGGCCAATACCATTGTTGCAAGTTGGGATAGCCGGATTAAAAATAACAGTGTTGATAATAATAATACTTTTGGATATGGGTTTCAAATTATGTCAGATCAATTGGCTGGCGGCTTACTGCAAACAAATTATTTAACGATGAATCTAGCCTATCGACTTTTTTTAGATGGGGATAAAAAACATAGTATTGCCTTAGGTTTGGCTGGGACTTATACTCAAACACATCTTAATCAAAGTAAGTTGATATTAGGGGATCAATTAAATAGTCAAATGAATAATTTGTCTACTTCCACTGGAATACCTGTTTCTGTATTAACTTTTAATAATTTCCCTACAAGTATAACAGCCAATACAGGCTTTGTTTACACAAGCCATGCTGAAAATTATTTTATTCAACTTGGAGCAGGTGCCTTTTTCAATACCATCCCAAATATGGTGAATAATGTTAAACAAGAAGCGAGTGGGATGCGAAGTAATGTGTTCTTAAATACCGAAACGGTTGTAAATGAAGATAAAACTTTTGTATTGCATGCTTCTTTTAATAATAGATCAAATAATGATTCTCTACATCAGCCAATTTTAATTGGTGGGTCAATAGGCTTGCCCATTGGTAATAAATTTGAAGAGGATAAGAGATTATATTTAGGATGCTACTATAGAATAAGAGAAGCTTTTATTCCAACTTTTTCATTAATGATGGGTTCGTATATTTTTGGAATAAGTTATGATATTTACAATAATGATTTATCAGGCGCAAGCCTTAGGCAGAATAGTTTTGAACTTAGCTTATCTAAATCATTTGGTAAAAAAAGAAATGAATTTTTAAGAACCTTATTCGACTAAAAATTAATAGCGCAGTTTAACCACTCTGGGTCGAAGCTGGCATTATACTTTTTATAAAAATTAATAGCAGGTTCATTCCAATCCAATACCTGCCAATTCATGCCAATATATTTTTTTTCTTTGGCTTCTTGTATCAATTGATCAAACAACAAGCTTCCTATTTTTTTCCCGCGCATTTCTTCGGTAACCAATAAATCTTCTAAATACATTCTTTGTCCTTTCCAAGTAGAATACCGAATATAATATAAAGCCATACCCACAACTACACCATTTACTTCGGCTACAAAGGCCCACCATACTGGGTTTTTGCCAAATCCGCTTTCTTCAAAATGAGATAGGGTTACAGTTACTTCCTCAGGTGCTTTTTCGTATACAGCTAATTCTTGAATTAATTCTAATAAACGAGCGCAGTCTGTTTTTTTTGCTCGACGAATAATAATCTCCATTAAAATAGTTTATAATAATTACAAAAAAGGAAAACTATAATTTTGCTAAGGCTTGTGTTAAATCGGATTCCAAGTCTTCTAAATTTTCTATACCTACACTCATTCTAATTAATCCATCAGTGATGCCATATTTAATTCGTTCTTCTCTTGGTATGCCATAATGAGTCATGCTGGCAGGATGCGACACCAATGTATCTACCGTACCTAATGATACTGCACGGGTACAAACTTCTAAAGCGTCTATAAATTTCTTACCTGCCTCTATTCCACCCTTAAGTTCAAAACTTATTAAAGGGGCATGTTGTTTCATTTGTTTTTTGGCAATGGCATGATCTGGATGGCTTGCTAGTCCAGTATAATTCACTTTTTCAATAGCAGGGTGCTTGTCTAAAATGGCTGCAACTTTGGCGGCATTAATACAATGTCTATCCATTCTAATTTCCAAGGTTTTCATTCCTTGAATTAATAAATATGAATCAAAGGCATTGGAATTACCTCCTAATAAAACGTGCCATTTCCAAACTTTGGCTTGCATAAATTCAAGGTCTTTACCAAGCAAAACTCCATTGAGCGCAGATCCATGACCATTTAGAAATTTAGTAGCAGAATGAAAAACAAAATCAGCGCCCAAGGCGAAGGGTTGTTGTAAATAAGGAGTGGCAACGGTATTGTCCACAGAAACTTTAATGCCATGCTTGTGCGCAAGGGTACATATAGCTTCAATATCTACACACTGTAAAGTTGGATTGGCGGGTGTTTCAAGGTGTATTAATTTTATGCCTGCGTTTTCTTGAATCGTTTTTTCTAATGATTTTAAATCGCGCACATCCATTAAAATAGTTTTGATGCCTGCTTCCGCTAAAATCTTTTGCATTAATTCTTGAGTGCCACCATACAGTGAAAAATGCGAAACTAAAGTGTCGCCTGCACTTAAATTACTTAAAAATAAAGTACTCATGGCAGCCTGACCACTTGAATGTAAAAGTGCTTTTAATTCTAGTGGTTCTCCTTTTTCATTGGTCAAACCATGCGCTTCTAAAGCTTCTATGGTTTTTTCTGCTGCGACAAAAGTAGGATTACCCCATCTTGTATAAATACGCGTTTTATCTTTTCCTAAAAATCGCTCCATACCTTCATTGGTGGAGTCGAAGGTAAAAGTGGAAGTGGCGTAAATAGGGGT
>CANHOY010000141.1 GCA_947462495.1 Bacteroidota bacterium | reverse complement strand
CCCATTTTTGGGACATAATTCAACTCAGCGCCCTTTGGATCCATTGCTAATTTATCTGCAGCAACCCCCACTCTTTCCTTTGAACCTGGTCTTAAAATTAATAAGTTATGTTGCATGTAATCAATATTATTAAAAATAATCTTCACCGTGCTTCCTGCTTTTACAGTAAACTCGGTTACATCATATTTCATTTCATTTTTAATTACTGAAATATTTACTGTTTGATCAATAATGGTAGCCACTGCATTTTTTTCCATACTCATTTTAATATGCGTGCCTCTTGCTGATCTTAAAGCCATATTGATCCATTTATCATCGGCATTTTCTTTCACTTTTAACATCTTATTTAAAATGGCATAAGCTTCTGTAGATGGTTTCATATCGGCAATGGCAATCACTGCTGCTAAACGCACTCTATAATCTGCATCTTCAAATACTTTTGCATTTTGATACGCTTTTAATGCAGTGGGTAATGCCTTGATTACTTCTACTGCTGCCTTACGAACTCCGCCAGATGAATTACTTAATGCTTTTGTTGCAGCCGCAATAGCGCTTGCATTATTTTTCAATAAGCCTAAACCATGTAAAGTCCATAATGCATGAATCGCAGGCGCATTAACACCAGCTTCATCTACTTTACTAGTATTGATTATTTTAATTAATTCTGGTGCAACCGTTAGGTCTTTATTTTCAACCAATAATCTTTGTGCGGTGGTTCTCCAAAACATGTTATTATTAGATAAGGCTTGTAATAATCCTGCTTTATCATTTTTATTCAAACTAATAGGTGCATTCACAGCACCATCCTTATACACTAAACGGTAAATACGACCGCGCTCATGATCTCTTAATGGATTAATATGTGCATTACCTTTACCATTGTCAAAGCCTTTAGGCGTTGGATTGTGTTGTATAATGAAATCATACCAGTCCGTAATCCATACATTACCATCAGGACCCACTTCTGATTGAATAGGGCCAAACCACTCATCGGCACTAGCCACTAAATTCCAGCCATCTCCTTTTTCTTTAAATCCAGAACCTACTTGCTCAATATAATTTTTATGTATCAATCTTCCAGTTGGCTCAGTAACCATAGCTACTTTATTCCAAAAATCAGATGGATAATTTCTTGCAGTGTAAATACTTTGTCCAGCTGCTGCTGTAAAACCACCAAACACATCTACTTGTCTTAAATTTTTTGTAACTACATGCATTCCATAATGCGCATCAATTTTTTCAGTGCCCGATTTTTCTGGGTATACCTTTTTTAATACTCTCTTTGGAATACCAAAAAATACACTATGCGTATTATTAGCAGTAGAAGCAAAAACATCAAATTCCTCTGAAAAGCCTAGTCCCCAAGTATTATTGGTAGTACCCCCTAGGAATTCTATATCATTTACTTTTTTTGTATTGGGCTTAAAGCTATAGATACCCATACTAAATGTGGTAGTATCTTTTCCTTTTACATTTAAGTATCCAGAATAACCTACGGTGCCCCAAATTTTATTATCTAATCCGTACCTTAAATTGGAAGGTCCCGCATGGGTATCAGAAATACCCCAACCTGTCAAGACGGTATCTTTAATATCTGCTTTGTCATCGCCATTCAGATCTTTCAAAAATAAAAAATAAGGCATTTGCGCTACAACAATACCCCCATCTGAAAAAGTGAAACTAGTAGGGATATTTAATTTATCTGCAAAAATAGTGGACTTGTCTGCTTTGCCATCGTTGTCTGTATCTTCTAAAATAACAATTTTATCTTGTCCTCCTTCCTTGTTTTCTCTCACTTCATTTGGATAATCAACGGTTTCAATGGCCCATAAACGGCCTTTCTCATCCCAATTAATATAAATAGGATTGATGATCATAGGTTCAGAAGCAAATAGTTTTAAATCAAATCCTACAGGTACTTGAATAAGTGATTGAGATTCTACTGGATTTAAAGCACCTTGATATTTAGGGGCCGGATCACGCTTCTCATAATTAGGAATAATTGCATCAGAATAAGTAGGCTCCGCAATTTTAAAAGCTTTCAAGTTAGCTAATGCTTGATCATTGACTGCCCATAAAATTCCATTCTCCACCAATTGTAAAAATTGAGGATTGTTAAAAGTGTTATCGTCGTGACCATAAGCAGTATAAAAAACTCTTCCTTTTCCAATATTTTGTGTCCAAGTATAAGGTTCGTTTCTATCCCCTTCCTTGCGCTCAGTAATCACGTTAATATTAGGACTTAAAAGGGTATGAATATAAGTTTCATCTTTAGTATAAAAGGGAAGTACATTTTTTAATAACGGGTTAGTGTTATCTTTAAAAATTGAAGGGAAAGAATCCATTCCATGTTTTTGAAATTGACCTCCAATCATTTCCACCACTTCAGGTGCATTTCTAAAACAATAAGAACCGCAATGTAATGGTATAAACCCTTTTCCATTTTTTACAAAATTCAATAAAGCAGTTGCATGATCTTTGCTAATGGTATCGTAATTGGCATAAAGAATTAAGCCATCATAAGGCTTCAAAGTTTTTTCGTTTAAGTCATTTATATTAGTAGTATAAGTGATGTTAATTCCTTTCTTAAAATACTGTTTTGACAATAAACTAGCTAACACATCAGAATTATGATGTTTGCTTGTATGGCCTAGAAATAAAAGCTCGAGTCGCTTAGGCGATTGAGCAAATAACTGGGCAGAAATTACAAGGAAAGTGAAAAGGGAAACAATTTTTTTTAACGACCAATTCATAGGATTTATTTTTAAGAAATTTACCAAATAAAGTATTCAAATATTTTGAGCATTAAATATATTGAAAATTGTCTAGTTATAGCTCAAAACCTACACTCCTTTTCTAAAAAAATAGGAGACTTCCCCTTAACCCATCTTACTGATTTTCAATGAATTTGTCGTCCGGGCAAAGTTTTTCTGCATCGTATTTTAATATGGACTCCTTTAATTTCTTTCTCAAACTTGAAAGTATTTTAGCATACTTAGGCAGCCCTGCAAGGTTATGCTTCTCCAAAGGATCTTTCTTTAAATTATAAAGTTCTTCTGGCGCTTTAATATACTTATAATGAAAATACTTCCACTCGTTAGTTCGAATTCCTTCGCTTGAAGGAATAGCTGGCAATTTCCATAAATGTTCAATTAAGATAGACTCTCTTGAAGCCTTAATATTTCCATTTTTTAAAAAAGGCATTAGATTGATCCCTTGATAATTTTTTGGGGCTTGTATACCCGCTAATCCCAAAATGGTACTGCTAATATCAATATTAAGCGCCATCGCATCAATGCTGAATGGTCGAGCAATTCTTGGATCATAAATAATTAAGGGCACTCGTATGGAAGCATCATACATCAACCATTTATCCGCTAGTTGACGATCTCCTAAAAAATAGCCATTATCACTCATTACAATAATAATAGTATTGTCTTCTATCCCTTTTTCCTTTATTTGTTTTCTGATAAGTCCAATTTCGTTATCTATTTCTGTGATCATACGATAATAACCCTTCACCATATTTTGATATTTCTCAGGAGTATCAAATCTCCACTTCCATCTAGTTCTATTAAAACCTGCTCTTACTTCTTTAGGCAATCGGTTAAAATAACTCGAGTCCCCTAAAATTGGCGCTGGTATACTTATCTTCTTATAAAGGCTATCAGATTTTTCTTGCCAAAAATATTGTTCTAAAGATTCGTCATGACCATGAGGCGCACTAAAAGATATAGAAAGACAAAAAGGTTGATCCGATGGCGCAGACTTTATAAATTCCAAAGCTTGATAACCAGAATACCTAGTAAGATGCACACTATCATCCCCGATTTTTTTATAAAAATAGCCAGCTTTATTAGGTGACGCTCCCCGATCATAAAATTCACTTTTATTAAAATACTGACTGGGCGTATCCATGGTGACCCCTAATTTTCCATAAAAGCCAACATAATAACCATTGTCTTTTAATATTTTCGGATACATGATTTCGGCATAGGGTTGCTGGAGTTTGGGTTTTTGAAAAGTATAGCCATGTGTGCGTTCATACAAGCCCGTTAATATAGAAGCCCTACTGGCTGCGCATATGGGCGTAGTTGAAAATGCATTTTTAAAATAAGTTCCAGTTTTGGCCAATGCATCCATTTGCGGCGTAATAATGATATTATTGCCAGCCATACCTAATGCATTCCAACGTTGATCATCAGTAAGTATAAAAATAATATTCGGCCTATTATTTTGTGCAAAAATTATAGCAGGCATCAAACAAAAAACAAACCAGCAATAACGAAGCTTTAAAAAGTTCATAAAAGTTTAGTTGCTTCCTTGATATAAAATAGGATTCAGTGGGGTATCCACTGTTTCACCTATGATCGCACCGGGGCACCAAGTATCCCAATCGTTTTGTTGATTTTTATTTTCAGGTGCTTTTAATTTCATATTCTTATCCATATAAATTACGGTCATCACTTTGCGCATTTCATTGGTTTTATTGGGACCAGCTCTATGGTACAACCAACCCTTATGAAAACTTACTTCTCCTAAATCAAAAGGTTCTATTACATGCGAAAACCCTTTCTGCTTTAAAGCGTTTTCTAAAAATTGTTGACTTTCATCACTAATCTCTTTATCCCGCCCATCCATTAATTGATCACTCCCTGCGCTATATTCCAATGGTCCCCATTCTAGTGGCGTTTCTTGTAATGGGATCCAAGCAGTCACTGTTTTGTCAGAAGCCAATGG
>CANHOY010000140.1 GCA_947462495.1 Bacteroidota bacterium | reverse complement strand
CATTTTATAACAAAAATTATTCGACATGCCTTGTGGTAAAAAAAGAAAGCGTCATAAAATTGCGACGCACAAAAGAAAAAAACGTTTAAGAAAGAATCGTCATAAGAAAAAGAACAAATAGTTCTATATAGATAGACAAGCGTATTTGAATTCAAATACGCTTGTCTTCTTTTCCAATTGCACACCACTTATCTACTAAGCAACTTTACCTTACCTTTTCCTTCCTTTGTAAAGTGGTCGTGATTCAAAAAACATAAAGCAGCTGCTCGCTATTTTGCTGGCAAACTGTTTTTAAAAAGTTGCTATACGTGAACAAAGAATTAATAATTAATAGCTCAGAAAATGGGGTAGAAATTGCCTTGTTAGAAGAGAAAAAGTTGGTAGAAATACACAACGAAAAGATGGATGCCCGTTGGTCTGTGGGCGATTTATACCTTGGAAAAGTAAAGAAAATTATACCAGGTTTAAACGCTGCCTTTGTAGATGTTGGATTTGAAAAAGATGCTTTTTTGCATTATACCGACTTAAGCCCCTATATAAAATCTGTTATCAAGTTTACACAGTTGTCTATGAATGATGACAATCATTCATTTGATTTTGGAAAATTTCAAACGGCTGCCGAAATAATTAAAACAGGAAAAATAAGTGAGGTACTTAATGGCAAGCCAACATTATTAGTACAAATTTTAAAAGAGCCTATTGCCGCCAAAGGACCAAGATTGACTTGTGAATTATCCTTAGCGGGAAGATTTGTAGTATTGACACCCTTCAATGAAATGGTGGCGGTATCCAAAAAAATTCATTCAGGAGAAGAGCGTAAAAGATTGCAAAAAATATTGGAAGCAGTGCGCCCTAAAAATTTTGGTATCATCGTTCGAACTGCTGCAGAAGGAAAGAGTACTGCCGAATTACATGAGGACTTACTCACCCTAACACAAAACTGGAAAAACATTCAATCTAATATGAAAGGCGCTTTGCCTCCTGCTAGAATTATGAATGAAGAAAGTAAAACCAATAGTATATTAAGAGATTTACTAAGCGAAGATTTTAATAAAATTGTAGTCAACGATAAAAAAATATATGATTTAACGCTAAGTTATCTTCAAAGAATTGCACCGCATAAAACCAATATTTTAAGTTTATACAGTGGTGATCAGGAAATATTTGACCAATATGGTATTACGAAACAAGTGAAATCAAGTTTTGGTAAAACAGTTAATTTAAATAGCGGTGCTTACTTAATTATAGAACATACAGAAGCTTTGCACGTGATTGACGTGAATAGTGGATTTAAAAGTGTGGGCAATAACCAGGAGGAAAATGCCTTACAAACCAATTTGGAAGCCGCAGAGGAAATAGCCAGACAATTAAGACTGCGCGATATTGGAGGCATCATCGTGGTTGATTTCATTGACATGAAACTACCCGACAACCGAAGAAAAGTACAGGAAGCCTTGGAAGAGCATATGAAAACCGACCGTGCTAGGCATTCTATTTTGTCTATTTCTAAGTTTGGGTTATTGCAAGCCACGCGCCAAAGAATTAGACCCGAAGTAAATATTAATACCTCCGAAGATTGCCCAGCCTGTGCTGGTTCTGGCAAAATAACTTCCGCTTTATTATTAGAGGATGAAATGGAGAAGAAATTAGCTTACCTAGCCACACACGGGCATAAATCTCTGGTTTTAGTGGTTCACCCAATCATTCATTCCCATTTAACCAAGGGGCTATTTACGAGCATTATAAAGCGTTGGAAAAACAAGTATAAGATAAAACTTAAGTCACAGGCGTCCAATGCAAGCCATTTAGTGAAATACCAATTTTTGGACGACCAACAAGAAGAAATCGTCATCTAATATAGAACTACTTAGAGACAGGTTAGAGGAGACTACCTAGGTACCTATTCATCTAAAACTTCATTTTGCATCTAATCATAGAATAAATAAAAAACTCCCCTCGAATGAATCGAGGGGAGTTTTTTTATAGCTTTTAATTACGCGAACGTAAAATTATTGCTTTTGTAAAATCAATCTCATATTACCATAATCGCCGCCAATTTCAACAGATACACCTAATGATAGTTGTAGTCTACCTGTACAAGCAAAAGCATAACCAGAACCGCTATAACAAGTAGCTTTTCCAAGACCAAAATAAGAAGCATCTTCAAAAATGGTTTTATCCACACTTACCACTCCAGTAGCTGGGTCAATTTTAATAATTAAATGATTCACAATAGGGACTATTGAAATTGAATTACCAGGCCAAGCTCCACTAATATCTAAAGTGTTCGCTTTTGGGCCATCTGTAATTGTAACCATATCGCCTGGTACATTATCTTGCCAGTCATCAGTAATGACTTTATAAGTCCCTGCCATAGAAGAGGTATAAGGGCAAATAATAAGTCCATTAAATACAAAACTAGCTTTGTATTCTGGACCACCATTTAAACCAGAACCATCGTTGGTTCCTGTATTATTTACATCATATCTCGCACCTGTTTTAGTAAAAATTCTGTTGAAAAATGTAAAACTTGAACCAGGTTTAAAACTAGAACTTGCAACACCTAATGCAGTGGCTAATTCTGCTCCGCTTACAGTTAAATTAACTGCATCACCAGCATAAGGAACTGATTTTACTTTTTTCCATTTGGTGGTATCGTAATCGGAGCTCGCTGAAGCCCAAATTTCAATACGGTCAATTTTTTCGCCACCAGCAAACTGATGAACAGTTACACCAACAGCAGAACTTGCTATGGAGTTTAAATTGAAGTTCTCATTGATTGTTTTATCTAAAATCAAGTAAGAACCCACTTTAAAATTGTCGATGGACGATAATGGATTTACCGGGCCATCTGTTTTTTTACATGAACTCACTGCAAACAGGAGACTGCAAAAAACTAAAGAATAAATTATTTTTTTCATACAATTCTTGATTTAAAATTTATTTAATGAAGTTGTCTGGATTATTATCCCAGAAAACTTTATTGGCAGCTGCACCTGATTTTTGAGCAGGCGCATTTGAGTTTCTATTTACAAATACAGAAGGATAGTAGAAAGATCTAGTAAATAAACCAGGAGTTTGAACACCTACTACCAACTGAACATTTTTAGGACTTCCCGTTCTTCTTAGGTTATTGTATGGTTCAACCCCATTTCCCCAAGCTGCAATCATATATTCAGACATAATTAAATCAATCTTGGCAGAACTAGTACTTGCTGCTGTATATAAATTGCTTACTAAAGTTTTATAATTAGCAATTTGTGCTTCATTCGCTAAAGTAGTTGCTGGGATAGCTGTGTTTACATAACCAATTTCAGAAATAAATCCTGTCACTTTTGTGATAGATCCTGAAACCCCTTCAAGTAAATACTCTGCTGAGGTTTTTGAAGCAGTTACACCCAATGCTTCTATTGCTTCTGCTTTTAAGAAAGAAGTATAAAAAGACATCCAAATTGGATTAATACCATTTCCACCAGCACCCATTCCAAAAGATACTTTTTTAGCTTGGTTGTAATCAAATTCACCAGCTGCAGGATAGATACCCACTTGTGATACATAAGCGCCATCTGGAGGCCCACCACTATTATCACCATGGTCTCTTCCTATATAACCCGATCCAACAGCGCAAAATGGTGTTTGATCTGGTACAGAAGGATACCAAGCTGGAAATGTAGAGGTTCCCCATTGTGAATTTAAATAGCAAGGCTCAGTTTCTGAATTAGCCCAAGATGCCAAATTCAAATTTTGACGATAGAAATAATAACGCAATCTTGGATCTCCTGTTGTCATTACAGCTGTTGCTGTTTTACCCACTTGAACATCACCTCCCCATTTTTCAGCTGCCAATTTCCAAATAAAATAATTAGATAAATAGCCACCGCCACCATTGTCGTTATAGCCACCATACCATGGATGTCTACTATCTGGTGAAAGTATTTTAGAATATTTAAAAACAAAGCTTTGAGCATCTGTATTAATTAAATCATTTTCAGTAATTAAAGCTTGCACTTTATCTTTCACTGAAACCACCAATCGCTCTTGCATATAAAACTTTAATTTTAAAGTTTTAGCAAAGGTTATCCAATTGGCTTTAGAACCTCCATAATACAAATCAACTTTTGGTGCTGCTGCTGAAGCTGGGTTTTTTAAATCTGCTATCGCAGAATCTAATAAACTAATTACAGCTACATACACTGCTGCTCCTTTATCCACGGCAGGGGTTTCGTTGCCTGTTCCTTTCACTGCTTGAGAATAAGGTACATCCCCAAATTGATCAACCAGGGTTCCTAAAGTATAGGCTTTTAAAATTCGAGCGATGCCAGAATGAGCATATTTCTTTTGACTAATAGCCAAAGGAATCATCGCATCCACATTCGCAAAAATGCCAGTATAAGCAGTGGTCCAAATTCCATCAAACCCAGCTGGTGTTGTTCCATTATTATATTTTGGTCCACCCCAATAAGATAGACGTGACATCCCAGCACCATTCGAAGAAGCTGCATTTTCAAAACTATTAAAATTAATTTGAATAGTATTTAAATACAAGTCAACGTCTGCTGTTGACATGCTAGGATAGTTAGGGTTTTCTAGAAGGCTATCTAGCTGTTTGGTACAAGCCGTAAAACTTGCAGCAACTAGCAATAGCCCAAAAACAATTTTTTTATATTTCATAATATATCTTTTAAAATTTTTAGAATGTTACTTTTATGCTTACACCATAACGACGACTAGATGGACCTGTAATTGCTTCATAT
>CANHOY010000139.1 GCA_947462495.1 Bacteroidota bacterium | reverse complement strand
TTTTTCTGGATTCAGTTCTTTGTTAGCTACTCTCGCGGCTGGTTCAATGATGGGGGCATTAATTTTCCCCTCTTCGGTACATTCAAAAGTAGCCAAAGCCGATTCAAACATGGGCAGAGCGCCACATAAATTGGCATCCTTATCAAATACTAATGAACTGCCATCGAAAACAATTTCAGTTTGACTTCCTATGGCATTGCAATAAAATAAAGGAATTTTATATTTAAGTACATTTGATTTTATAGTTGCTTTTCTGTCTTCGTCATGGGTATAGTCAAAAGGGGAGGCGCTTAAATTTAATAATATGTCAGGCTTTTGATCCATCATTTTATCCATGGGGCAAATGCGGTACAATGGATTGTCTCCTAGGTTCCATATATCTTCACAAATAGTAACGGCTAATTTTTTTCCTTTAAATGAAATTACTTTCCAATCATCTGCAGGTTCAAAATATCTGTTTTCATCAAAAACATCATAAGTGGGTAATAATGTTTTGTGAATTTCTGCAATCACTTTTTTCTCATACAAGAAAAAAGCAGCGTTAAATAAATCTTTTCCTTTTTTATTGGGATTGCGCGCAGGGCTTCCAATTAAAACGCCAATGGTATCCGCTGCTGCTTTAATTTGTTCAATGCTTTCATAACACTTTATAATAAAATCATCAAACTCTACAAAATCTCTAGCAGGGTAGCCGCAAACGCTCATTTCGCTAAATAAAATTAAATCTGCTTCTTGCTTTTTGGCTTCTTCAATAGCAGCTATAATTTTATGCGTATTCTGTTCAAAATTGCCAATATGATAATTCTGTTGAGCGATACAAATCTTCATAGGGTAAAGGTCGGTTTTTAACAGAAATAAACTTGCTAATTAAAGAAGTAAATTTTACAGCCTATTCAATAGGGTGCGTTTAACTAATGGCACCTTAATTTAACTTAATAGGAGCCACCATTTTAAATGCGGGAATATTCACATTGATTAAATCTCGGGTTTCAATATTCTCCATAGTGTAATGACCTTGCATTTTTCCTAGCTCGCTTTTTAAATGACAACCGCTCACATATTGGTAATGTTTACCAGGCATAATTAAAGGTTGAACACCTACTACACCTTCACCTTCCACAACTCGGTGTTCGCTATTGCTGTCAAATACTTCCCAATAGCGTTTTAGTAATTTTACGGGAAAAGAATTGTGGTTTTCAATGGTAATGCGGTAAGCAAACATGTATTCATTTTGCAAAGGATTGCTATAATCTTTTTGATAAAAGGTTTCTATGCTTACTTCAACGCCCTCTGAAATTTTTGAGACCATAAGAAAACTGTCAATTATACAATGGCAGAGAATACTGCCGGATAAAAGTACCAAATATTTGGGCCGATTATATAAAAAGGGGTGCAATTTTTTTATTTGACCCCCTAAGTCGCTTAACTTTGCGAAAACTAATGAATTAGGGCTAAAATAGCAATAGAAAACACAAGAAATTTCACTCTAAAATATACCAAAATGAAGATCGCAGTAGCAAAGGGAGATGGCATTGGGCCAGAGATTATGGAAGCAGTTATTACTATTTTTAACGCCGCAAAAGTGCCTTTAGAATATGAATTTGTAGATATGGGGAAATGGGTTTTTGATAAGGGCTTTAACAATGGCATGACTTCACAGGCAAAGGAAACCATTGAGGCATTAGGCATTCTTTTTAAAGGGCCTATGGAAACTCCAAAGGGCAAGGGGGTAAAAAGTGTAAATGTAACTGCACGTAAAACATGGAATACCTACGCGAACGATAGAAAATTTCAAACATTAAGCGGAGTGGAAACTGTATTTAGTAAAGCGGGTATTGCTATAGACTTAACCATTGTCAGAGAAAATATTGAAGACACTTATGGCGGAATAGAACATATGCTTACGCAAGATGTGGCATTGGGTAGACGTTTTATTACTCGTCCAGGAAGTGAACAAGTAATTCGCTATGCATTTGAAATGGCAAAGAAGAAAGGGGCCAAAAGAATTACTTGTGGTCACAAGGCCAATATTATGAAATTAACGGATGGCTTATTTTTAGAAGTATTTAAAGAAGTAGCTAAAGAATATCCTGAATTAAAAGCAGACGATGTAATAGTAGATGACTTGTGTATGAAATTGGTTAGTCGTCCCGATTTATTTGATGTAATTGTATTAACGAATTTGCAAGGTGATATAGTGAGTGACTTATGTGCTGGATTAGTGGGTGGGCTTGGTTTTGCACCTTCTGCTAATATTGGAGATCATATCTCAATTTTTGAAGCGGTACATGGAACAGCTCCAGATATTGCTGGAAAAAATATAGCCAATCCTACTTCTCTATTATTAAGCGGCTTAAGTATGCTACGTCATTTGGGATTAATGGAACAAGCTATCTCTATTGAGAATGCATTATTATTTACATTAGAGTCTGGCGTTCATACGGGAGACTTTGGCGATAAATCTATTCCTTCTGTAAACACCACTGTTTTTGCGCAAGCCATCATTGATAATTTTGGTAAGCAACCTAAGCACAATCCAAAACCTTTGTTACCTAATTTTTATGTGACCCCTACCAATTTTAAATTGGAGCACAATCCCATGTTGCAAAGTGATTTAAATGATGATCATAAAATTGTAGGTGTAGATTTTTTTATAGAAAGTAATGATCAACCAAAAGTGATTGCTGATAAATGTTTAAGTCATACAACAGATGCACTAAAATTGGTAACCATCACTAACCGAGGAACACAGGTTTGGCCTTCTGGCTCTATTTTTACCAATTTGGTGAATCAATATTATTGTCGTTTTGAAACGGTTAATTCTTTGCCTTTGTCTCAGGACGATGTAATTGATATCTACCGAGCTTTGGCGATAGATTTTAAAATATGTTCCTTAGAAATATTGAACATGTGGGCTGATAAGAAAGCCTATAGCTTGGCCCAAGGTCAATAGATTATAGCCTTTTACTTAAATAGCCTTGTTTTTGACTGTTTTTGTTAGAAAATTGCATTTTCTGGTGGGAAAAAAAACATTTTTGATGTAATTTCACGCCTAATTACAAAACTTCCTTTTACCTATGGCTGAAGTAATATTAATGCCCCGTTTAAGTGATACCATGACCGAAGGCGTGGTGGCTGCCTGGCATAAAAAAGTGGGGGATACCGTTAAAAAAGGTGATTTATTGGCCGAAATTGAAACGGATAAAGCAACCATGGAATTGGAGAGTTATCAAGATGGTATTTTATTACATATAGGAACACCTCGTGGCGGTAAATTGCAGGTGAATGATTTATTGGCCATTTTTGGAAAAGCAGGTGAAGATGTAACTGCTTTAATTGCACAAAATACAGCTGGGGCAGCAGTCGCTGCACAAACACCCGCTCCCACTGAAGCCATTGCAGCACCAATAGCTGATCAAACTCCTACTAAAGATTTAAGTACCATGGAAGAAGTGGTATTGATGCCACGTTTAAGTGATACGATGACCGAAGGGGTGATTGCTGGTTGGCATAAAAAAATTGGAGATAAAGTAACCAAAGGAGAAGTGTTGGCCGATATCGAAACAGATAAGGCCACGATGGAATTAGAATCTTATAAAGACGGCATTTTATTATATCAAGGTGCACAAGCAGGAGAAAAAATATTAGTCAATCAATTGTTGTGCATCATAGGGCAACCTGGATTAGACATCGATAGTATTGTGAAATCGGTTACAACTGCAAGTGTGCCAAAAGCGGAAGCTGCAGCAACTCCAGTAGCAAGTACTCCTGCGCCAGTAAGCATGGCAACTGCCCCTGTAACTGTAGCATCAACATCGACTGCAGCAGTGGTTAACGAAGGAAGAATATTTGCTTCTCCATTAGCTAAGAAAATTGCAAAAGACAAAGGCATCGATTTAAAATTTGTGCAAGGTACAGGAGAGCATGGAAGAATTACGAGACATGATTTAGAAAACTATAAGCCATCAAGCAGTGCAAGCAGCAATGCAAAAATGGCTGCGCCAAGAAATACTAATTTTGTTGGACAAGTGAGCTTTGTTGATACGCCTGTATCACAAATGCGCAAAGTAATTGCAAAACGTTTAAGTGAAAGTTTATTTACGGCTCCGCATTTTTACTTAACCATGAAAATCAATATGGACGCGACTATTGCTGCAAGAACTGTAGTGAATGAAACGGCCCCTGTTAAAATAAGCTTCAACGATTTTATCGTAAAAGCAGTTGCATTATCATTGAAGCAACATCCAAAAGTAAACAGTAGTTGGTTGGGAGAGGTAATTCGTGAAAACCATCATGTGAATATTGGCATAGCCGTTGCAGTGGATGAGGGATTATTAGTACCTGTACTTCGTTATGCAGATGGACTTTCATTGGATGAAATAAGTGTTTCTGTTAAGGAGTTTGCTAAAAAAGCAAAAGATAAAAAATTACAACCTGCAGATTGGGAAGGAAGTACATTTACAATTTCTAATTTAGGCATGTTTGGTATAGATCAATTCACGGCTATCATTAATCCACCAGACGCATGTATTTTAGCGGTGGGTGGTATTGCGCAAGAGCCAGTGGTAAAAAATGGTCAAGTAATTCCAGGCAATGTGATGAATGTAACTTTAAGTTGTGACCATAGAGTAGTGGACGGTGCAACAGGATCTGCTTTCTTACAAACTTTAAAAAGCTATTTAGAAGAACCTATAAGAATGTTTGTATAATTTATTAGAGCTTTATGAAATATAAGCTCTAATAAATTTTGCGCTAATGATTTTAAAAAAGGCCCCGAGATCTCGGGGCCTTTT
>CANHOY010000138.1 GCA_947462495.1 Bacteroidota bacterium | reverse complement strand
TCAATCCTGCCTTGTTGGATTCTTCCATGGATGGCAATTTGCATTTAAGTATCAGGCCTTATTATGCCAATATTCAACAATATGATTTTAGTGGTGCCCATTATTGGACTAAAAAAAAGTGGGTAATTGGTTGGGGAGTTCATTACATGGATTATGGTACTATTAAAATGACGGATGTTGCAGGAAATGAAATGGGCAATTTCCGACCCAATGATTACATGGCCCAAATATCCTTATCTACTTATTATATTAGAAATGTTCAACTTGGCACTACCTTAAAATGGATCCAATCTAATTATGGTATTTATAAGTCTAATGCCATGGCCATAGATGTAGCTTTGCGGTATACTTCTACCAATGAATTAAATCAGGCAAGTATCCTTTTAACCAATTTAGGGGGGCAAATAAAAACCTATACGAATCAAGAAGATTTGCCATTTAACTTAATTGCGGGCTGGTCTATTAAACTAGAAAAAGCACCCATTCAATTTTCTGTAACAGCACAAAGGTTATCAGTTTGGAATAATTCATATTATGATGTCAATTTTGCAAATCAAGAAGGCTATAAGGCACCTGGTTCTATGCAAAATGTATTCAACCATTTGATTGTTGGAGCTGAAGTTTATATGGGCAGTCAAGTAGATCTTAATTTCGGGTACAATTTTATTCGTCGTTTTGATTTGAATGTGCAAAACCAACAAAACTGGTTCAATGGTTTTAGTGCTGGGCTGGGTATTAAATTACCTCGCACTAAAATTCAATATGGGAATGCTTTTTTTCAAAGGAATTTATACCATCATTTTTCTGTCTTTTATTCCTTAAAAAATAAATAACTAATTTTTCTTTGGAGGAAATACAGCTTTTGGTTTCTGTGCTTCCTTATTGGCTTTGGTAGCTGTTTTTTTTGCAGGAACTTCTTTTGAACTTAATGGCTTATTATTTTCGGTTTTATTAACGGACGCTGGATTGGTGCTTTCTGGTAGCACATAATCAGATTCTGCTTTAATATCTTCATTATTTTCTAGTTGGATAAGGTCGTTGTCTAAAGGTAAATTTTCTGCAGAAATAAAGTCAACATTAAAATCGCTAGTAAGATTGGAAGGTCTTTCAAAATTGGCATTCGCATCTAAATTACAAGCAGGGTCGCGTGCTACTTTGCTCATAAAATTTGCCCAAATGGGTAGGGCAGCATGCGCACCTTGTCCAAAGTAATTATCTGAAAAACGAATATATCTATCGTCACAACCCACCCACGCACCTGCTAACAATTGTGGTGTATAGCCCATAAACCATAAATCACTATTGTCGTTAGTAGTTCCAGTTTTGCCAGCAATGGATTGAGCAGGCACATCATAGGAATATAAACTTCGTCCAGTACCTTTTGAAATAACACCTTGCATCATACTGACTACTGAGTAGGCAGTAACTTCATTTATAATTTTTCTTCTTTGTGGAGAAAAGCTTTCTAAAACATTTCCGTTTTTATCTTCTATTCTGTTAATATAAAAAGGCTGTGCATTATAGCCGCCACCAGGAAACATAGTATAGGCCTGCACCATCTCAAATAGGGATATTTCACAGGCCCCTAAAGCAATGGATGGGTAGGGCTGAAGAACGGCTTTGACATTGCATTGTTTTAGGTAATCAACAAATTCTTTGGCAGCTTCATTGCTTTTCCCGTTTATTTGTTTCATAATATAGGCAGAAGCGCAGTTTCTTGATTCAGCCAATGCTTGTGCCATGGGTATGGACATGCCCGTACAAGATTTAGTGGTATTGGGAACCATTCCGTAGCCATCAAAATTTTGTTGTTGGTCTTGTACAATGGTATAGGGGGTGAATCCAGATTTTTCAATAGCTAATGAATATAATAGAGGTTTAATGGTAGAGCCTACTTGTCTTCTAGTATTAATATTGGCGTGGTCGTATTTAAATGTTTTAAAATCGACACCACCTACCCATGCTTTTACTTCCCCTGTATTAGGATCGATGGCTATGAAACCAGTTTGTAATACTTGTTTATGGTATTTTAAGGAATCATAAGGACTCATAATAGTGTCAATGTATCTATTCTTATTCCATGCAAAAATTCGCATGGGCACTGGGTCGTTAAAAGCTTTTCTAATTAATTTTTCATCAGTGTCTTCTTTTTTCATATTCCTCCAACGATCTGTTTGTTTAATAGCCAATTCCAATTGACTGCTAAATTCTTTCCAAATGGAACCAGATTTTATATTGCTTTGTTGATTGAATTCTTTTTGTAAGTAAGCCATATGCTTGGCCACTGCTTCTTCTGCATATAATTGCATTCTTGGATTTATGGTCGTATAAATTTTTAAACCATCTCGATATAAATCATAAGCATCCCCATTATTTTTTTTATGTTCTTTGCACCATTTTTTCATATACTCTCCTAAAGTCATTCTAAAATAGGGCCCCAATCCATTATTTTGATCCAGCTTTCTAAAACGGGTAGCAATAGGTAAATTTTTACATATAGTTGCTTGGTCATTGGTAATGTATTTTTGACCAGCCATTCTATTGAGCACCAAGTTTCTTCTTTCTAAAGCCAATTTTGGATTTCTATTGGGATTGTATTTAGTGGGGGCATTAATCATGCCTATTAATAGCGCTGCTTCTTCAATGCTTAAGCGATCGGGTTCTTTTTGAAAGAATGTTCTGGACGCATTACTTACGCCAAACACATTTTCACTAAAGGGGACAGTGTTTAGATATAAGGTGATAATTTCTTGCTTGGTAAAATTCCTTTCTAATTTAATAGCAATGATACTTTCTTTGATTTTTTGAATAAATCTTAAAATCTTACTCTTCGTGCTCCAATTATCAGTAAACAAATTTTTTGCCGTCTGCATGGTGATGGTAGAAGCGCCACCTTGACTGCCTAAAAAAGCGACCGCCCTTATTAAACCTTCTCCATCTATCCCATAATGGTCATAAAAACGTTTATCTTCTGTAGCAACCAATGCTTGTAATAAATAAGGGCTTATATCACGATATTTTACACTAATTCTGTCTTCTAAGTAATATTTTCCCATAGGCGTGGCATCTTGCGCATATACTTGACTGGCTAAAGAGGCAGTTGGGTTTTCGATGTCGTTTAAATTAGGCATATCTCCAATCCATCCCCAATTCAACATCAATAGGAATAAAATAAATACGCCTGCTGAAATAAAATAGTACTTCCAAAATAGACGTATCCAGTTTTTAGGTTTATGCTCAGGGTTGTTCACTAGAGTTTATTTATGGTTTGTAAATATTTTGGATCATAAATTGTTCGTATTTTTTTAAATCTTCTGGGCTTTTAATTAAAATAATATTTGATTTTCCTAATAGATACAATTGATATTGTTTTGTTGGTACAAATGAAATGATTTCTTTACTTAGTCTTGGCTTTATTTTATTTAAATAGGTACTTGCATTTAACCTATTATTAAAAGAGCCAATCCATACAATATAAGTAAAATCATCAAATTGAATGTAAGTTACATTTAATTTTAGTTTATTAAATTCATCATCGTTTAATAAGTTTAAGGCATTTTGTATTTCTTTAACAAAGCTAGCACTTACTTTATTGGTTACAAGTGCAATATAATGGGGCTCTAGGCTATCATTTTCAAAAGTGATGGCTGCTAGTGCTAGACTGTCTGTTGTATTTTTATTAACACCAGTATTCGTCAAGGATTTCATGGTGATAGAGGGGGTATCCTTGGCAACCACTTTTTGTGTAAGATTACTGCTTTGAGCTAATGGTACCGCAGGGGTAATGATTAAGTTGGGTTCTTCTTTGACTCGAACAAAGGGGAGCTCTATAATTACCCTTTTTAACTTTAGGGTATCAAGATAAGTTTCGGTAATTTTTCTATTATTTATTTCTGTTAAAATAATAGCTGCTTTGTCTCTTATTCTTTCATTTCTATTTGAACTAATTATAGAATCTAATAATTTAATAGCTAAACTATCTCTTCTAAGTTGAGCGTACATTTTCACTTTTAGGAACTGGAAAGGGTAGTAAAACTTACTACCTCTTAAATTGGTATTTAAAGTGGGAATTGTATTTGAAAACCCATCCCAATTTCCAATTTGAGTAAGAAAGTAAGCTTCTTTATAGGATTCAACTTGGGCATTGTCTTTATTTTTTTTGGCTAAAGCTTCATTTTTTTTAGTTACGTAAAATCCATTTGGAAATTGACTTAATACAATTTGAATGATACTGTCGGCCGATGTTGGTTTACTATCATGTATGTATTGACTCGCTAAATCTAACATAGCTCTTTCTGTTACCACTGGATCAATGTTCTTTTTAATTATTTTGACATAAAGGGGGTAGGCTTTTTCAAAATCATTTAGTTGAAGTAGAAATATTTGTGCATTAGCAATCGCCGCTTTATTCCATTCTGTCATGGAGTTGGTTAAAGAAATGGCATCTGTAATTAATACGATGGGTAAACTATCATTTTCATTACTCGTATTGCCTTGATTCAATTTATTCCCATTTGCATTGGGAGGGGAGTTGTAATTAAAATTCGGATTGATTAGATTATTGGCAGGAGTATTATTTTTAGTATTTGCGTAGGCTATATTTGGACTTGTTTTTCTTCTCCATTGGTCTACATTGGGGCGCTCTCCCCATTTCTTAATAAAATTTTGTTTCCCTTGTTGAACAGTACTTTTATTATCAAAGTAGAAGTCGGCATTGGATGAGTTACTATTATTATAGCTATTGATTAAGGCGGCATTGATATTTTCTTCAACAGCATATTGGGAAATTGATTTAATAGATTTATCAAGAAATA
>CANHOY010000137.1 GCA_947462495.1 Bacteroidota bacterium | reverse complement strand
TCTGCATTGACCCAATTAAAATCGATTAATAATTTAGTAGAAGAAGTAGGGATTGATTTAGGAGAAGCCATTAGAATGTGCAGTGTTTATCCTGCCCAAGTGATGCAAAATAAGGACTTAGTAGGTACTATTGAAATAGGTGGGAAAGCAGACCTGCTTTGCTTACGCGGTGATCGTCAATTAATTAAAATGATTGTAGCTTAATAATATACAGTTAGGTGCCCCATTAAAAACTACTTTCCAAATGCATTCCAACCCTGTGCAGTAATATCAAATAAATTTTTACCCTTGGTAATTAATTTAGCACCCTCTTCTTTATCACACATGTACCCGATGACGCTTATCTCTTCTTGTAAAGTTATTTTATCATAGTCGGATTGTTTCATTGTAAAGATGAGTTCATAATCTTCTCCGCCATTTAATGCACATACCGTAGGATCTAAGCCAAACTTAAAGGCGGCTGCGCGACTAGATTCGTGTATAGGAATTTTTTCTTCATAAATCCTACAACCCAAATTACTTTGTTTGCACAAATGCAATACCTCACTACTTAATCCATCGCTAATGTCCATCATGGAGGTGGGGACAATATTTTGTGTCTCCAATATTTCTAAAATATCTTTTCTTGCTTCTGGTTTTAGCAATCTACCAACAATGTAATCTTCGTTTTCTAAATTCGGTTGGATTTGTGGATTCTCAATAAATATTTTTTTCTCTCTTTCCATTAAAGTAAGGCCTAGAAAAGCGGCCCCTAAATCGCCGGAAACGCAAAGCAGATCGCCACTTTCGGCGGTACTTCTTTTTATGTATTTATCTGGTGCCACTTCGCCTAATGCAGTTACAGAAATAATAAATCCTTTTTGAGAAGTAGAAGTATCACCACCAATTAAATCAACATTGTATTTTTCACAAGCAATGTTTACACCTTCATAAAATTCTTCTAGCGCTTCTAAACTAAATCGATTGCTAAAAGCAATGCTTAAAGTTATTTGAGTAGGCTGCGCATTCATGGCATATATATCACTAAGATTCACCACCACCGATTTATAGCCCAAGTGTTTTAAAGGGGTATACATTAAATCAAAATGGACTCCTTCAATGAGCAAGTCGGTGGTAATAACAGTTTGTTTTCCAAAATGATCAATCACTCCCGCGTCATCTCCTATTGATAAAATGGTAGACGCATTTTGCGTTTCAAAATTTTCAGTGAGATGATCAATCAAACCAAACTCACCTAATTTGTCTATTTCAGTTCTTTCTGTTGACATAAAATATTTTATAAATTTCCGCCTTTAATAACAGCTAATAATTGATCGTGTATTTTTCCATTGGTGGCTATAATCCCCGGCTGATAAGGGCTATAGGGGTTACCACTTAAATCGGTTACTTTACCTCCTGCTTCTTCTACCATTAAAAATCCTGCCGCGCTATCCCATGCTTGTAGCTTATGTTCATAAAATCCATCAAACCTTCCGGCTGCCGTCCAGCATAAATCTATAGCCGCACTACCCAATCTTCTAACTGGAATAGCTTTGCGTATTAATTTATCAAAAATTTGTAGAGGTCCATTGGCAGCATCTAAATATTGATAAGGAAATCCGGTCACCAAACAACTACTTAACAAACTTTCTTTTTGACTCACTTTTATTTTATTTCCGTTTAATGTAGCACCTTGTCCACGCTCTGCAATAAAAAGTTCATTCATCATGGGATTGTACACGGCTCCTAAAATCATTTTTCCATTTTCTTCTACCCCAATGCTTACACAACAAATAGGAATACCATTGGCAAAATTAATGGTGCCATCAATAGGGTCAATAATCCATTTAATATTGGAGTCTTGTTTAATTTCTCCTGTTTCTTCACTTAAAATAAAATGAGTAGGAAAGGCGTCTTGAATGACCTTAAAAATTGCTTTTTCAGAAGCATGGTCAGCCTCTGTTACCAAATCATTTAAAGACCCCTTGCTTTCAATTGTAAAGGAACCGTTAAAAAACTGTTTTAATACTTTGCCCCCGGCTTCTACCGCATTTAATAATGTATTTTTAATCATAGGGCAAAAGTAGGTTCGTTTGCTGGAATAACATTCCTATTTTTGCAGATAATCTTTAAAAATTAAACCAGAGTCTTTAGATGCCTATTTTTGAGATTAACTTACCAAAGAACATAAATAAAGCACTTGGAATACCCCCAAGAAGCCCTAAAAGAGCGCAATTGAGAGTACTTAAGAAATTGTTGCGTCGTGCTAGATATACTTCCTTTGGACAAACTTTTCATTTTAATGAGATTTTATTAAGCAAGCACCCCGGAAAAGCATTTCAAAAAAATGTGCCTACCTATAATTATAATAAAATTTATAATGACTGGTGGCATTTGACCTTAGAAGGTAAACCAGATATATGTTGGCCAGGAAAAATAAAATATTTTGCTTTAAGCAGCGGCACAAGTGAGTCGGCAAGTAAATACATCCCAATTACCAATGATTTATTGAGAGGGAATAAAATTATCATGATTAAGCAGTTAATTAGTTTGTTTAATTATCATGATGTGCCTTTAGCCTCCATTGGAAAAGGCTGGTTAACACTTGGCGGCAGTACCGATTTACAAAAAGGTCCAGGCTATTATGCAGGTGACCTAAGTGGTATCACCGCTAAAAAAGCACCTTTTTGGTTTCAACCCTTTTATAAACCAGGTAAAAAAATTGCCAAAGAGAGAGATTGGAATAAAAAATTATTGGAGATTGTTGAGAAAGCACCCCAATGGGATATTGGATTTATTGTAGGCGTACCCGCATGGATACAAATGTGTATTGAAATGGTGATTGAGAAATATAAATTAAATAATATTCATGAAATATGGCCCAACCTTGCATTTTTTGTACATGGTGGGGTAAGCTTTGAACCCTATAAACATGGTTTTGAAAAATTATTAGGGAAGCCTATTGCTTATGTAGAAACTTATTTGGCTAGCGAAGGCTTTATTGCTTGGCAGGACAAACAGGATGCGAAGGGAATGAAGCTTTCATTTAATCAACATATCTTTTTTGAGTTTGTTCCTTTTGATGATATCAATTTTGATGCAAATGGAGAAATGGTAGAAAATCCTGAAACATTTTTAATTCATGAGATTGAGGAGGGCAAAGACTATGCCATTTTAATAAGTACGGCTGCGGGAGCCTGGCGCTATTTAATTGGCGATACCATTAGGTTTATTAACAAAGAAAATGCAGAAATTATAATTACAGGCCGAACAAAACATTTTTTAAGTTTAGTAGGAGAGCATTTAAGTGTAGACAATATGAACAAAGCCATTCAATTGGTGAGTGAAGAATTAAATTTATCTATACCGGAATACTGTGTTACTGGTGAGCCTGTTGGATCTTTCTTTGGTCACCATTGGTATGTAGCCTGTGATCAAAATATTAATGAAATTGTATTAGCAAATAAAATTGATGAGAAGTTAATTCTATTAAATGATGATTATGCAATAGAAAGAAAATCGGCATTAAAAGAAGTTCGTATCACCGTATTAAAAGAAGAGGCGTTTATGACCTTTCTTACAACGAAAGGTAAAATTGGTGGCCAACATAAATTTCCAAGAGTATTGAAGGGCGCTTTGTTAGAAGAATGGAAATTGTTTATCTCAAAATATTAATATGATTGCTCCGCTACTTAAGGGCTTGTTGCTTGGATTTTTATTAAGTATTTCTATTGGCCCGGTTATTTTTGCTATTCTAAAACAAAGCTTAACCAATGGTCGTAGGGCTGGCTATATTTTTGTAGCGGGCGTATCTGCAAGTGATATAACCCTTCTAACTATATGTAATATTTTTACTGCCTTATTTACCATGGTATTAACCCATAAGGCACTTATCGCAATGGTAGGCGCTGGATTTTTATTATTCACGGGTATTTATACCCTATTTTTAAAAAAAATTAAGTTTGAACCAGGTGAAGAAGATAAAGATAAACCGATGAGAAAGAGGGATTTACTTGCAATTTTTGCATCTGGCTTTTTCATGAACACCTTAAATCCCAGTGTATTTTTATTTTGGTTTGCTTGGACAGCTGCGATAGGAGTAAGCGCAGAAGAAGCTAATAATGTCTTACACTATAAATTAATTGTTTTTGGAACTTGCTTACTATTTGTATTGGTGTCTGATTTAGCTAAGGTAGCATTGGCGAGTGTGCTTAGGCCTAAATTAACTGAAAGAAATATGGTGCTTATCAACCGAATCTCTGGTTTAATCATATTGGTTTTTAGTGCAGCACTTTTTTATGGAGCTTTCTATTATTAATTAGAAAGAAAAATGAACTATCATTATAAAAACGTAAATTGCTTAAGTGAAATTTAAATTATTGATATCATTATTGTTAGGTCTTTGTTTCCTAAACAAAATAGAGGCGCAATCTGAATTAAATGGGAATCAAATTTTATTACTTAAAGACAAGGGAATTGTAGTTCAATCTTATACTGTAGGGGATCATATTAATTTTGAATTTAGTAATAAACAATGGCTAACAGGATACATTGATAGAATAAGAAATGATTCGGTTCAAATTAATCAGTATGCTTTACAATCGACCATATCTATGTTTGGTACTTATGGTCAGGATACTTTACAACTTGGAAAACTATCTTTTCATATTAATGAGATGATTGCATTTCCGAAAGAAAAAGGCTATTACAATAGTGTTTTTACAAATGGTGCTTTTTTAATAACAGGTGGCATAGGCTATGTAGGACTTAATATTTTTAATACTTTGTCCAATAAAGACCAAATTTTTGCACGAGATAATATTCCTAAATTAATAGGGGGGGTATTGGCTTGGGCTGGGGGTGTTTTAATACACAAAAC
>CANHOY010000136.1 GCA_947462495.1 Bacteroidota bacterium | reverse complement strand
TTGGTTTCATGTACCTACGTTATTTTTTATGGAATTTTGCAGGCAAGCAAAATGACTTGCAAGGTTTTGGGAATGTAAGAGATGGAAATTTTAGTACAGGTATTCCTTTTGTTGATAATTTATTTTTTGGCGATCAAGCTAAATTACCCGATTCTATAAATAATCAAAACAAAGCACATAATACTTTATTCATGTTCCCATTATTGTTAGGTATCATTGGGTTTATATTCCAATACCAAAACAATAAAAAAGATTTAATCGTAACCGGCTTATTATTCTTTTTTACAGGCATTGCCATTGTGATGTATTTAAATCAGCAAAGTTTGCAACCTCGTGAACGAGATTACGCCTATGTGGGATCCTTTTATGTATTTACTATCTGGATTGGCCTTGGAGTATTGCAGTTAGCTGTTTGGATTGAAAAAATAATGTCCAAAAAAATGGCGGCTATTGCTGCTACTGTAATTTCATTTTTAGCAGTACCTGCTTTAATGGCACAGCAAGAGTGGGATGATCATGATAGAAGTCAAAAAACTTTGCCACGTGATTTAGCGCGTAATTATTTAGAAAGTTGCCCTCCTAATGCTATTTTATTTTCATTTGGAGACAATGATACTTATCCATTATGGTATGCACAAGAGGTGGAAGGAATTCGTCCTGATGTTCGAGTAGTAGTCAATAGTTTGTTAGGCTCGGATTGGTATATGAAAGAATTAAGGTATAAAGTAAACAAGAGTGATAAGTTTGACGTGATATTTACCGATGAACAAGTATTTGGCAATAAATTAAATGTAGCTTATTACAATGCATTGCCAGATTTTGGGGAAAACACTTATCATAATTTAGATTCAGTTTTAAGGTATGTAGTGGCAGATCCTTCTGGAAAATATCAAGCTTCTACGCAAGAGGGGCCGGTGAATATTTTCCCAACACATAAATTTAAAGTTCCTGTTAACAAAGAATTTGCTTTGGCTTCGGGGATAGCTAAACCTACTGATAAAATTGTCAATGAATTACTAATTGATTTTAATCCTAACAGACAATACTTATTAAAAAACGAATTGGCTATTTATGCTATAATAGCTACCTCTCAATTTAAAAGACCTATTTGCTTTACTTCTACACAGGAACTTAAGGAATTAGGATTAGAGAAATATGTTCGTCAAACAGGTATGTCCTATTTGTTAGTACCAGTAGAAGGTCAAAATATTGATGCAGCTACTTCTTATACTAATGTCATGACCAAGTTTACATTTGGTAACGCAAAAAATCCAACGGTATACTATGATGAAGAAAATAGACGTCATTTGAATTCTATACGTTTGACGGTGGCTCAAATTGCGCAAGCTTTAGTGGCCGAGGGTAAATTAGACAGTGCAAGACAGGTATTAAGAAAAATGGACACGGAGACCAATGAAAAAAGTTTTCCTTATGGAATGACTTCCAATAGAGGGAATCAACATAACTATTTCTCTTATTTATTTTTACAAGCATGTTATGCATCTGGAGAGTTGAATCTTGCAAAAAAAGTATCTGCTTCAGTGATGAAAGATTTAAAACAAGAAATAGGGTATTATAAGTCCCTTGGGGAGTATATGAATGAAGATCAGTTTCAGCAAAGTATTGAGAATGCCTATCAAAATAAGCCAAGTAATTTGAACAATAAGCAAGCGTCTTTTGTACAAGATGCTTTAACCTGTTATCAAATAATGGCGGCGCTTACAAAGATGGAACAAGATTTTGCAGTGAAGAATAAATAAAATTGAGTAGATGATTTATAGAAGCAGGGGTACTTAAAAAGTGCCTCTGCTTTTTTTATAAGAGGCTAGCTAATGTTTCCACTACTTTATCAATTTCGGCCTTTGTGTTGTGCTTTGAAAAAGAAAAGCGGATAGTAGCCAATTGGCTTTCTTTGTTAAGTGCTTGAATCACATGGGAACCTTGCTGCGCACCACTTGAACAAGCACTACCACCGCTGGCGCAAATATGATGAATGTCTAAATTAAATAAAATCATTTCGGTTTTCTCCGATTTGGGAAAATTTACACTTAATAAAGTATATAAGGATTTGCCAAAAGGGTCACCATTAAAGCTCGTTCCAGGAATTTTTTCTATTAGTAAATCGTATAGATATTTTTTTAAGGACTGGATATAGGCGCTGTCTTTTTCATAATTCGTCGTAGCTATTTCAAGTGCTTTTGCAAAGCCGACAATTCCGTATACATTTTCTGTACCAGCCCTCATATTTCTTTCTTGGGCACCACCATGGATAAATGGATTTATTTTAATATTTTCATTAATATACAATATTCCAATTCCTTTTGGTCCATGAAATTTATGGCTTGCACCGGTAATAAAATCGACCGGGGTATGGCTTAAATCAAAACTAAAATGACCTACTGTTTGTACAGTGTCGCTATGAAAATAGGCATTGTGTTTTTTGCAAATAGATCCTATTTCAAAAAGATCAATCATATTGCCAATTTCATTATTGGCATGCATAATACTTACAATCGTCTTTTCGGTGTTATTAATTAAAAGGGTCTCCAAATGTGCGAGGTCAATATGACCATTAGGCAAAATATTTACAAAGCTTAGTTGGACATTTTCTTTTTTAGCCAAATATTGCACAGTATGTAATGTGGCATGGTGCTCAATGGGAGAGCTGATTATATGCGTACAACCTAAATTTTCAATAGCAGCATGGAGTATGGTATTGCTACTTTCAGTGCCACCGCTGGTAAAAAATATTTCGGATGGACGAGCGCCTAAATTTTTTGCGACTGATTTTCTGGCTTGTTCAATGGCCATTCTTGTTTCACGACCATAACTATAAATAGAAGATGGATTGCCGAACTGCTCACTTAAAAATGGCATCATGGATTCCAATACTACTGGATCTAGTGGAGTACTTGCGGCATTGTCAAAATAAATTCTATCCATCTGGCTAAATTACTTAATTGTTTCAATTATTGAAATAATTTCCAAGGCTAATTTGTCTGCGCTGGCTTGAGAGGGCGCTTCCGTATATACGCGTATAATGGGTTCTGTATTGCTAGATCTAAGGTGTACCCACTCATTTTCAAAATCAATTTTTAGCCCATCTTCTTTATTGATGGGGTAAGCTTTAAATTTATTTTCAAGTGTGTTAAAAATATTAGATAAGGAAGTGTTGGCATGAAGATCAATTTTTTTCTTGCTCATAAAATAAGCAGGATAACTTGCTCTTAAACCAGAAGCAGTTAATTTAGATTTAGCCAAGTGCGTTAAAAATAAGGCAATGCCAATGAGTGCGTCTCTTCCATAATGTAAATCTGGAACGATAATGCCACCGTTGCCTTCTCCACCAATTACTGCATGTTGCTCTTGCATTTTAGTAACCACATTCACTTCGCCAACAGCGCTTGCAAAATAAGTGCATCCATTTTTTTCGGTAATATCTCTTAATGCTCTGGTCGAAGAAAGATTGCTTACCGTACTTCCTTTTTTATTTTGCAAAATATAATCTGCAACAGCTACTAAAGTATATTCTTCACCAAACAAATTGCCATCTTCACTTACAAAACACAAACGGTCTACGTCGGGATCAACTGCTATACCTAAATGGGCTTTTTTATTTAAGACTGTAGTACATAATTCAGTTAAATGCTCTTTGAGTGGTTCTGGATTATGAGCAAACTCTCCATTCATTTCTGCATTTAAAACGGTGATGTTATTTACACCAATCGCTTTTAACAAGGCAGGTACTGCAAAAGCACCAGAGCTATTGATCGCATCTACCACTACGGAAAAATTTGCCAATTCTATGGCTGCAATATCCACCAAAGGATTTTTAACAATGGCTTCAATATGTTTTTCTAAGCTATGGTTATCGGCAATCACTTTCCCTAATTCGTCTATTTCGGCATATTTAAAGTCTTCATTGGCTGCAAGGGTTAATATTGTTTTCCCTTCTTCAGCATTTACAAATTCTCCTTTTTCGTTTAATAATTTTAAAGCATTCCATTGTTTGGGATTATGACTGGCAGTGATAATAATTCCACCATCTGCTTTTTCAAAAACCACAGCCATTTCAACAGTAGGGGTTGTGCTTAATCCCAAATGGATGACATCAATCCCTAAGGCCAATAAGCTTTGTTCCACCAAGGCCTCCACCATCTCTCCACTTATTCTTCCATCTCTGCCAACCACCACCTTTTTTTTGCCAGGGGCTTTATTGATTAACCAACTGCCATAGGCAGAGGCAAATTTGACAATGTCAATAGGCGTCAGGTTTTCATTGGGTTGGCCTCCAATGGTGCCTCTAAATCCCGAAATACTCTTAATAAGTGGCATAGCTACTCTTTTTACTTTAAAATTGGTTGGACAAATTTACTTTAAATTTTTACACTTCCTTGTATCTTTATGGGATGATACAAGACTTTTGGGCATCCATTATAAAGGGGGATCAATCCTTATTTGAGTTAATTAATGGACGCTGGACCAGCCCTTTCTTGGATTCAGTCTTGCCTTGGATGCGTACTTCGGAAAATTGGTTTCCATTATATCTTGCATTATTAGTGTATTTGTTTTATAGTTGGGGATGGACCGCCTGGAAATGGGTACTTGCTGTTGCCATTACTATTTCATTGACCGACCAAGTGAGTAGCTTTTTGTTTAAGCCATTGATACATCGATTAAGACCTTGTGCCGATCCTGCAATGTTGCATCAAGTTAAATTATTAATTGGGGGATGTCCAAGTAGTTTTAGTTTTACTTCTTCTCATGCAGCCAATCATTTTGGATTAGCCATGTTTATTTTTATGACTTTACAACCCTTGTTTAAAAAATATACTTATTTATTTTTTTTATGGGCAGGCTTAATTTCTTACGCACAAATTTATGTAGGCGTTCATTATCCAC
>CANHOY010000135.1 GCA_947462495.1 Bacteroidota bacterium | reverse complement strand
CAGAAGCAAGTGTATATGGAATTAATACATGCGAATGGTTTTGAAAATGTAGTGGTACAAAAAGAAAAAGCTATTATAATTCCAGATGATATTTTAGTGAATTATTTAAACCCTGCTGAAATTGCTAAATTTAAAGCTTCTCAAATGGGTATTTTCTCTGTTACCGTATTTGCACAAAAACCTAAAGCTACATGCGTGCCAGGTGGAGGATGTTGCTAACAAAATAAACTAAAACGAGTATGAAAAATATTTTAGTCATATGTACAGGTAATAGTTGCAGAAGTCAAATAGCTCATGGCTTTTTAGCCTCGATGACTGCGGGAAAAGCCCATGTATATTCTGCAGGCGTAGAAACGCATGGTGTGAATCCAAAGGCCATAGCTACCATGAAAGAAATTGGTATTGATATCTCAGATCATACCTCTAATAATATCACAGAATACTTTGGCGTCGATTTTGACTATGTGATAACCGTTTGCGATAATGCTAAAGAACGCTGCCCTTATTTTCCTACCAAGGCAGTGAAACTACATTATAATTTTCCTGACCCCGCCAAAGCAATAGGCACAGAAGATGAAATTAATGAGCAGTTCAGAGTAGTAAGAAGTTTAATTAAAGATTACTGCGAGAACTTTGTGGAAGAATATATAAACTAGTAACTTTTATCCATTCTATTAGAAAAAATATATATTATAATAAAAAAAGCGTCCCGAATTTACGGGACGCTTTTGTATATGTAATCTAACAATTTTTAAAATACTAGCTTATTTCCATATAGTCCAACCTTTCCACCAAGTTTGATTAGGACCAGAAGTAGCTACTGCACCTCTGAAAGTTGCTGTTTTATCGAAGAAAGCATTTTGCAATTTAGAATCTGTAAAACTACCGTTTGACTTATAATCTAATGAGGTATTTAATCCTAAGCTACCATAAGTTGCACTTAAGTTCCCAGAGGTTGCTGGACCTGCACTTGCATAAGGAGTAAAGTCGGGATTCGTGTAGTTAAATGGTTGAATTAATTTCAAAATATTCGCATCTGCAGAATTTAAAATAGTATTATTAAATGAGGCAGTAGAAAATAAAGCTAGAAGATCTGCTGTAGTTTTATTGGTGCTTGCACCAGACTTTCCTACATATTCTACATCAACAGTATTGCCCGCTAAAGTCACATTTTTTAATCTAATAACGCTATCCACTAAATTCTTATATGTAGAACCATTCGTAGTTACCTTAGACTCATCAATTGTAATACCTCTTGGCCATCCTGCAATGATAGAGTTTTGAATAGAAATACCAGAGTTTCTTCTAATTTGAACACCTGCATAGTACAAATTATTTCCTTTGCCTCCAGTTGGATGCACTCGAGGTCCAATCACTGTCATGTTTGAAAATACGGCTGTAGTTTTTGGACTGAATTCAGAACCATTACCATCATTATCAGATTCAAATGCTTCCGAGTTAGAAATGTCTGCAATAACAGAATCTCTTAAAGCAATACCAAATTGTACATTCCCAGAAAATCCAAAATCAGTATCAAAATCATCATCTTGAGTTTTATAAGCAATCAAATACTTACAGTTTACGGTACCGCCGAACCACTCATAAGCATCATCTTTTGCATAAGTAACTTGAATGTGGTCAATAGTTGTACCATTGCCCACACCTGCCATAGTTAAGCTATTCAACTCATTATCTGGTTGGTAAGCATACCCAGCATATTCAATTCTTACATATTGTAAAATACCACTATTGTCAGCATCATTTGCAGTAGGGAAATCTGGATCACCAGAACCCCCTAATCCATAACCCACTTGTGTATCATTAATACCACCTTCAACAGAAGTTAAACCTTTATAAGAAGTTCCTTTCCAAGTTAATGATTGGTTGACACTAGCAGAACCTAATAATACGATACCACCCCAGTCACCCGATTGTGGGTTTGCAGATGCAGAAGTAAACACAATTGGCATTTCAGCAGTCCCCTTTGCGACTAATTTAGCACCACGGCAAATAACCAAAGCTGCTACATCTGTACCAGACTTGCCCTGCACTTTTGCACCAGCTTGTACTGTAATTGTAACACCTTTAGTCACATATACTATACCAGAAAGATAGTTTACATCTTTTGCAAGTAAAGTAGTGTCTTTTGTAATTTTACCTGATAAAGTAATGGTATTAGATACCACACCCACAGGAGCAACTTCCTTCGTTACTACGAAGATTTCTTTTTCGCCGTCCATTTCAATCTTTCTGCAACCAGTAATGGCTAAAAAAGCAAGAGATAAATAAAATAATTGTTTCATTGTTTTTGTATTTAAAAAAAGTTTTTAATTTAGTTAATTATAAAGAGTAATTAAGTGTAACGGCATAAGTGGTACCAAATTTTCTAGCTAAACGAAGCCCGTCAGTCGATTTATTATAATCTGTATTGTTTGTATTATTTTGATAGAAAATTTGTCTTTGATTTAACAAGTCAGAAATTGTTAATTTTATTTCCGCCTTATTATTAGAGAATTTTTTACTCACTTGAAAATCAACTAATGCTCTTGGATTTTCATAAACATCGGGAGAACCAGCACCTGCTTGAATATCACCCACTAAGTAAATACGCTTACCTACTTGGTTTACTAATGCAGTCATATTAAAGCCTTTCTCAACTATATCATACAATAAGCCTGCATTAATTAAGTAAGGAGATTGTCCTTGTAAAGATCTTGACACTCCAATATTAGCATCTTCCACTTTAGAATTAATATAAGATGCATTAGCTTGTAAAGTAAAACGTTTTGTCAATTTTTTACGCCCCTCCAATTCGAGACCAAAAGCTCTTGCTTTTGCAGCATTTTGGAAAGAAAATAAACTAGATCCGCCAGAACCTTCTTGATAAATACTTTCAATTGGATTATCGAAATTCTTATAAAATATGCCAAACGTAAATATTTCACCAGCAGATGGATACAATTCATATCTTAAATCCATATTGGTTATTTTTGTACGCTTTAATGTTGGGTTACCAGAAACAGATGCATTTAATTCAAAATCATAAATACTTAATGCAGATAATTCTCTTAATTCAGGTCTAATAACAGTTTGAGATGCAGTAATTCTCAAATTGGCCTTGTCTGCTACCTTAATGGTGGCATTAACACCTGGTAAGTAATCGGTAACTTTTGAATAAGTATGTCTAGGATCCCATTTTTTAACGGATCCAACTAATTGATCAAAATTTTCTACTCTTAATCCCCAAACTACTCTTAACGCATCTGATAATTTATTATCAAATTGTAAATAACCAGCGTTTAAAATGGTATTGGCTAAATATCTAAAGTTTCTATTTTGAATAGAATTAAAAGCAAATTTATTATCATACCCATTGCCGTAGTTTGCAGGCACAAAAGCCGATTCAGCTGGTAGTAATCTTAATGCAAGATTATCTATAGGCATAGTGATAGCAAATAATTGAGCGTCATACAAACGGTCCTTTACTTGGATCATATATCCTGCCTTAATGGTTTGTTGCTTTATTTTATAAGTTAAGTCGCCACCACCTGTGTAGATATAATCAGATAAAGTTTTGAATACGCGACTTCCAGATTGTTGAGAAAGTGTATTTGAAATATTTAAAACATAAGGATCATTTCCTATCATGTCCTTTGTATATAAAATTCTTCTTTGATCAGGTGAATAACCATCTAAAATATTAAAAGCCCCATACCAGTTTAATTTTAATTTTTGTGATAAGCTATGTTCACCATTTAATTGATTGGTAAAAAATACATTTTGATCAAACATAAACTCATTCCCTTTTACTAATTGTTGTCTATCATAAATAGTACCTGCTCTTTGCGTAAATGCATTGGTAGTTTTAACATTCACAATAGCCTTATAACTAATTTTATTCAATGGATTCAAATAGATAGATAATCCAGCTATTCCACCCATATTTATATCATTCATATACTTACTATCCTTTAATTCAACATAAGGAGAGAAGCCTACATTTGATAATTGATTTTGGTTGTTTGTATTATCTTGAAAACGATAGGCATTTGCATAGCTAATACCAATGGTTCCTCCAATTTTCTTGCCCCATAAAGTACCAGCAAAACCGCCATTCATTTGAAGACTAATATTAGGTTTTGCTGTAATTCTTTCTGGCGACCAATTACTAGACATTGATTTACCTAAAGCTGTTTTTGCGCCCATGCTAGAGGTATCAAAATTAGACTTAGTGGTATAACCAGTAGGCAATGATCTTGTTCCATCATCAATTCCATACCAATCTGTTTTACCGCCTTTGTCTTTAAAGAAATCTTTGCCAGTAATTAAACTATTAGCACTGGTTCCTAATTGAATATTAAAGAAATTTTTAGTAGGTATATCTTTTGTATTTACTTGAATTAAACCACCTGCCCACTCACCTGGCAATTCAGGAACGAAAGCTTTATTAATAATAATGTTATCAATAATTTGAGAAGGGAATAAATCAAAAGAAAACGTTTTTCGATCAGGCTCGGTACTTGTTAATAAAATTCCATTCAACATAGCTTGGTTGTATCGATCCGCCAATCCTCTTACAATTATATATTTTCCTTCTTGTATAGAAGCGCCTGGTGTTCTTTTTAAAATTTCTGCAGTATTGCGATCTGGACTTCTTTTAATAGTCTCTGCAGAAATAACTGAAGCTACTGTATTTGTGTTTTTTTGAAAAGCAATTAAGGCATTGTCTGTAGCCCCTTTATTAGATGACCTGTTAGCTGATACCGTTACATCCGCTAATTTTGAATTAGCTTCTTCTAATACTACATCTACAACTAAATCTTCATTAGTAGTAGTCGCTTTAATATCTTGAACTGTCTTATTTTTATAGCCTACATAAGTTAAAACGAGAGTATAGTTCTTAGCTACATCAATTGTAAAACTATATCTTCCTTCAATGTCTGTTTTTGCAATCTGAGTTTT
>CANHOY010000134.1 GCA_947462495.1 Bacteroidota bacterium | reverse complement strand
TGTGAATACGGATGTACCACTATTATTGATTATTAGAAACCAAACAAAGGAAACTAAAAATGCCAAATTTGGTAACTATTTCTCTTATGGAAGTATCTATACTATTAGCGGGGTGCCTTTAGATAATATATCCGATGGGGACGTTAAAATAGTAGATATTAATAATGATGGTTTATTAGACATTACCGTAGCCGGTTTAGATACCCTGGCCAATCCTGTGACTAAATTTTACTTAAACCAAGGAGGCTTTGGTAACTTTACTTTGTCGCAAAATAAAAATATCCCACAATATGCTAATGCTGCTATTAGTTGGGGAGATGCGGATGGAGATGGAAGTATGGACTTAGTAATCAGCGGACAAAAAGCATTGTCTACAACAACTTCAATTTATTTAAATAAACAAGGGGATAATTTGAATACGGCACCTGCAACGCCACAAAACTTAACCTTTGTCGATCAGGGTCAAGGAAGGGTAGTATTGCAATGGGATGCATCAGAGGATGATCATACTAGTGCAAACAATATGTATTATAACTTGAAGTTGGGAACCAAGCCTGGATTAAGTGATTTGCGTGTTATTCAAGTGAATCCTAAAACGGATAAATTACAAACACCTAATACTTCATTAATTGGTTCAAATAAATATTATCTAGAATTACCTCCGGGAGTTTACTATTGGTCAGTGCAAGCGGTAGATGGTAATTTCTTATCTTCTTCTTTTGCAGATAACCAAAAAATTGTATTGAAGTATTCATGGCAGTTTGTAAACCAAGGTGGTATTATAGACTCAAGAATTAAACCACTTGAAAACCCTGCTTTTGCATGGGCCGATGTAAGTAATAGAGGCGTATTTGATTTCTTATACTTAGGAACAGGAGACGCAACTAATGATCAATTCAATACACCAGTTGGTTTGTATAAAAACTTAGGAGGTAAGTTTGCTAAATTTAGAAATGACTCTAACTGGGTTTCTTTAGCCGGAAGAGGCACTGGATTTAGGAATGACTTAAATGGGTTTGTAAATGCACAAATTAAGTGGGTAGATATTAATAACGATGGCTTATTAGATTTAGTCGTTGCTGGTGATGATGTCTCCAACTTAAAAGGAAAATTGGTGGTGTTCAAAAACCTAGGTAATTATAAATTTGAGAACATAACCAATAATGTATTCAGTGGTGAAAAATTGGCTAGTGCTAAAATTGACTTTATAGATTTAGACAATAATGGCTATAAAGACTTTATTTATACTGGATTGGATAATTCTGGATTAGGGCAGGTTAAATTTGTAGGTTTCTATAAAGATACCGTAGCTAGAACCCAATCTGGATTACTTCGATTTAATGTAAAACCAATTACAACTAATTTAGATTCCATATTAACCACTAAATTAATTTCAAATGTAAGTTTAGCGATAGGGGATTTAAATAAAGATTTAAAACCAGATTTAGCCATTTTATACAACGACGGAAACAATAATAAGAGAGTAGGGTCGGTTTATATGAATACTTCTGATACTTCTAATAAAATTTCCTTTGTTTTAAATGAATCACTTTCATTGCCTACCGTAAGAAATGCAACGATTGATTTAATTGATTACAATAATGATGGTTTATTTGATTTAGCCCTTTCTGGTAGATCAGACGCAGGGGTTATTTTTAGAGTGTATCAAAATAAATGGGTTGACTCTGTTAAAAAAACGATTCAGTTTTTACAAACCAATTCTAATGTGAAGCCTTTTGAAAAAGGGCAAACCACTTGGGGAGATATTAATAACGATGGATTCCCAGATATTATATTTAGTGGTTCAAGACCAGGTACAGGTATCTTTAGTGCCATGGCTTATGCGGATCCATCTAAATTAAGCACAACCGGTATTATGAATTATGATGAGTTACCTACTTTCCCTTTTGGTAATTATTCAGTCATGAGACCAAGCTTAGGTGACTTTAGTGGTAAGAGAATCCTTGATTTGGTATTGGTAGGAACGGAGAAGGTGAGAGATCCTATTAAGAATACGACCAGTGTAGTGAGCTCGTTCAAAATATTAAAGAACGTAAGTGATCTATCTGCTTTATACAATGATTCTACCGTAATTACGACCAATGCAACCGTAGCTACTGGAAAAATAAAATCACTCTCCACTGGGCTTAATGAAACAACTGCTTCAGCATCTATTATTAAAAGTAATAGCGTAAGAGGTTTTGCGGATTCCACCATTGCAGTAGCCGATTCTAACTATATAGAAGACAGCTATGGAGCCAATAAAGCACCTACTTCACCAAAAGCTAGCAGTTCAGCTGTTGTAAGTAAAGTGGCCAATAGTTACTTAGTTCAATTAAATTGGAACGCTTCCTCAGATGACTATACACCTGCTGCCGGATTGTTGTATGCTGTGGGTATAGGAACTAAGCCAGGCTTGTCTGATATATTGGATCCAAATGCTAACTTAACTTCAGGCATTAGAAAAACACCTGAAACAGGTAATGCAGGAAAGAACCTTTCTTTAACGGTATTATTAGAACCAGGTACTTATTATTGGGCTGTTCAATCTATAGATGCGTCCAATACAGGGTCTAAGTTTTCTGGCAATAAAGTAATTCAGGTAAATGCGGATAGAACTTTGGTAGAGAAAAATGCACCTTATGATATCTTGCTGAATGCTTCGGCAGAAGCTAGTTTCTTCTTGAAGAAAAATGATACTAGTGGTGTGAAATTTGCTCTATCTGCTCTAAACAATGATAGTACTGCAAAAATGACTTATTCAATTGTTACAGACACAGCTAACTTATTTACTATAGATGCAAGTAATACTATGAGATTGAAAAAGACTCCTTCTTCTTCTGATTATGGTATTAAATTAAAAGTGGCTGATGCGAGCGGTCTTTACTTTGAAAAATTGTATTCTTTCCAAGCAATACAAGCGCCTAATAAGCTATTAGTAAATGGTAAGGACAGTTCTTATTTCTACTATAATACTAGTGCCGCAGATTCTGCTAAGTTTACCTTATCATTAAATGCGAGTTATAGTCCGACTCCTGCTGTTGATCCTATATTAACTTATAAGTTTGTAACTGGAGCAGGAGGAGAGAACAATGACTTATTTGAAATTGGTAGTACTATCTTAGTGAATAAGAGAAAATTAAATGATGCCGATACGCTTAAGTTAAGAGTGGCTGCAACCGATGAATATGGTTTATCTGTAGAAAGATTCATATTCTTAATCAATAAGAGTTGTACAACTAAGCCAAGTTTGACTGTAAAACCATCTACCACTGCTTGTTTACCTGTGGTAGTGAATTTAAAAGATAGTTTAATTACTAATGGAAGTGCTAAAGGATTGACTTTTAGTTATTATTCTGATATTAATACCACCAATATTGTGTTAGATCCAACTAAAGTAGTTACCTCTGGTACTTATTATATTAAGGCATTAGATACAGCAGGTTGTGGAACGGCTAAGCCAATTGTAGTATCAGTGGCTGCATTACCTCCTGCACCAACTATTACTTCTGCAATAGCTTGTCAAAATCAAACTGGTTTAACAGTTAGTGGTTATACAGCGCCTTCTTCTAAAGTTAAATTAGTATGGTACGCTGCTGAAACAGGTGGAACACCTTCTACTGCAATACCTACTTTAAATACTTCTGCAATAGGTACTCTTTCTTACTATGTAGGACAAGGAGATACCGCAGCAGGTTGTTATGGCGATCGTGTGAAACTTAATATTGTAGTTAAAGCTACTCCTGCAGCACCAAGTATTACAAGAGATGCAACTGGCAATTTAGTTTCTTCAGTAGCTACAGGTATTAAATGGTACTATAAAGACTCTATTGTATCTACTGCAGCAAGCTTTAAACCTAAAGATGCTGGAAGTTATACTGTTAAAGCCACAGATGATGGATGTACAAGTGTTGCAAGCAATGCTTACTACTTCATGGTTACGGATGTAATTAATTTAAGCGCGACTGAGTATATTAAATTAGCACCTAATCCATTTATAAATTACTTGAACTTTGATTTCGTTGTCAACGGGTATCAAAAATTAAATATAGACGTATTCGCTACATCCAATGGAGCAAGGGTATCTTCTATACAAGGAGTTTATGCTGGAACTAGATTGTCATATTCTGAGTTATCAGCTGGAGTATACATATTTAGAGTAACTTCGTCTGACGGTAAATTATCTTATCAATTTAAAATGATAAAATTATAAATAATATAAAATTGAAAATTATGAAATTATTTAAATTGGCATTAGTGGCTATTCCTTTCGTCCTTTTCTCTTGTAGCAAAGGCGGCGATACGGGTGGTACAACTCCAGGTCCTGTTACACCACCGCCTGTAGTGATTACGGAATCTGATATTGCATTTAAAATTGAAATAGATGCTAAAGAAGTGGATTATACCAATCCAGTAGCCGCTTTGGCAGCCACTCAAAAAGTGAATATCAATGTAACTTCTACATTACCAAAAGATGGAGTAACTATTGACGTAGTCACAAAAAAGAATAAAGACAATACTGAAGTTTCTAAAAGTAGCGCTTCGAGTACTAGTGGGGCAACCAATGAAGCTAGTATTACAAGTTTATCACCTGGTGTTTTATGTACTGTAACAGTTACTGTAACATCAAAAACTAAATCTTCTAATACTTCTTCAAAGACCTTTCAGATTGCTCAGAAATAAATGATTGTGAAGGACATCTCCTTCCCCTAAAAGATAAGACCCTTGTAAATCTTGTATTTGCAAGGGTTTTTTTTGTTAAATTGTGAAAAATAAAGGGTACATGGAAACAAATAAATTGAGAAGCCAAAATTGGTTCGGAAGAAAAGGTAAAGATGGTTTTATTTACCGTGCTTGGATGAAAAATCAAGGCATCCCACCCGATATGTTCGAAGGCAAACCTGTTATTGGCATTTGTAATACCTGGAGTGAATTAACACCTTGCAATGCCCATTTAAGAGACTTGGCAGAAATGGTGAAGAAAGG
>CANHOY010000133.1 GCA_947462495.1 Bacteroidota bacterium | reverse complement strand
CTTGATGGGCTTAATTGAGTAATGCTACCTGTAGCAATGGTATTAGTATTTTTAATACTGTAATACAATTCTATATAATCATTGCTGCCTAGCTCTACATAGTAAGAGCCATTGAGCATATTTTTAATACCACTACCAGTAATATTAAAATTTACATTGGTATTCAAATAAGCAGATCCGTTTCGCCTAATCCAAACGCTGGCAATGTCAGCACCTACATCATTTTTCAACATCTGTATTGCATATTTTATATTGTAAATACCAGCATGCAACACGGAAATTTTAGTAGGCGCTAAAGCGCTGTTGTTGGAGACTGTGATATTATTTGAAAAACCAATGAAGGGAAATTTTAAAGCAGTAGCTGTGGATACCAAGGCGGGTTGCGCTGCTGTATCATAAAAACTACCATAATCATCTCTAATAGGAGTATAACCCAAAGCGGTTATGATATCTGTAGTAGCCAGTTCCCCTATATTTATTTTTTTATTAATTCGATTGCTTAATGAAGCAGTATCAATTTTATTTAATTTACCATCTATCCTAGTACTTAAGTAGCTGGTATCGGTTTTAGCAACTAACTTAATTCTATTGGATAAACTTAGGGTGTCTGCGCTATTTAGTTTTAAATTAATTCGGGTAGAAAGTTTTAAAGTATCCAAGGCGTTCAACTTTTTAGTAAGTGCGGTGGTAACCAATGCGCTTGTCGGCTTTAAGCTATCAGGGGTATTGTCTATTTTATCAATGGATAAAAAAGCTTTTAAATCTGTAAGGTTATCCAGCCCAGTCCCACCTTGGCTTAGGCCAATAATTCCATTTATATTTTGAGCACCCACATTGTCCGCATAAAAAGAAAAGGGTACATAATTAATTTTTTGGGTACCCATATTAATAAAAGTAAAATCTCCCAGGGTATCTATTTCTATTTGTAAATATTTTTCTGCTTTAGACCAATTGATATTTTCAAATGGACCTATCGTAATGTTTTTATTACTTTCATACTGGCCAACTACTATGGTAAATAAACCAAGCGCATTGGTAGTAACAGGAACAATTTCCTGGTATTCATTTTTGGAGCTAGCAGTATCTACTTTAATGGATACTCTTATATTTAATAATTTATTGGGGATGATGTATCCGTTATTATTTCTAGCAATCGCTTGAAAATTAATTCCCTTATTGCTTTGTGCTTGAATGGAAGTCGGTGCAAAAAGAGTATATAAGATGATGAAAATGCAGCAATATAATTTTTTCATGTCATTAAGCTTTAACTATTTTATACGTTTTTATATTGTATAATTTATTATCCACAATATAATGGATCACTATAAAGTATATTCCAGTATTTGCCGAAAGAAATGGGATCTGCAATTTGAAATTTACGGCCGAAAATGGGCCGTTAAAAATTTGCTTTAATTGTCCAAAAGCATCAGTCACTTGAATACGTTCAATAAATATATTTAGTTGGTTGCAATAAAGATTAATATTATTGTTTACAGGATTGGGCCCTATTAATAATTTCAACTCATTGATAGAGGAAGAGGATAATGTATAACTACTATTAATAGTAGGCTGCAAGAGACCCCCTGTTACTATTAATCCATTTTGATTAACTAAAGTGTTAACAAATAGGGTTTCTCCAAAACTCCAATAATAACTGGTATTGGCTAATTGGGCATTACCACTATTGATATTGACAAAAGGTATAAAAAATGGCTGACCTTGTATTATTTTTGAAATAAATAATACAATAAAAACGAATAGTACTTTTTTCATAACTATAATTTTAAAATACATGAAGTGGTCAAATGTATTTTATAAAAATTGATAAATTAGGAAAGGCATACTAGAAAACAATCGAAAATATTTTCAACTTTTTCCATTAAATTATACCTATTTTAATAATGCGTTAAATGATATATTATGCTAAGCTGCTGCTACTCATTATTTTATAAATTGATTTTTATTGAAAAAAAAGATTTTAGACTAAGACTCATTTCTTTCTACATTTTTTTGTAACTTAAATTCAAATTACCCATATGAAAAAACACATGACTAAGCTTAGACAATTATGTTTTTTGTCTTTTGCATTTTTAATCTGTATTCCTGTTATTGCTCAAAAAAAATATACTGAAAAAGATATCGCACTGATGAAACAAAAATTAGTTTCCAGTGTAGCTGGACATGCTAAAGAGGTTCAAGTGATGGTAGATCAAATTTTTAGTTATGGTGAATTGGGCTTTCAAGAGTTTGAAACTTCTAATTTCATAACGAGCGTATTAGAAAAAAATGGATTTGCTGTTGAAAAAAATATTTCCAATGTACCTACCGCTTGGATGGCCAAATGGGGTTCGGGTTCACCTGTTATTGCATTGGGAAGTGATATTGATTGTATTCCAAAAGCTTCTCAAAAACCAGGAGTAGCCTACAAAGATCCAATAGTAGAAGGAGCTCCAGGACATGGTGAAGGACATAATTCTGGCCAAGCCGTTATTATTTATGCAGCTATTGCTATGAAAGAAATGATGGAGAAAGAACATATGCCAGGCACTATTGTCATTTGGCCTGGTGTTGCAGAAGAATTAGTAGCCACTAAAGCATGGTATGTAAGAGATGGTTATTTTAAAAATATTGATGCTTGCATATTTACACATGTAAGTGGAGATTTTGGTTCGAACTATGGCGATAATGGAGGCAATGGATTGGTAAGTGTTCGCTTTGATTTTAATGGAGATGCGGCACACGCTGCTGGCGCACCTTGGCGTGGAAAAAGTGCATTAGATGGGGTTGAATTAATGGACATTGGTTGGAATTTTAAAAGAGAACATTTAAAACCGACTAATCGTTCACATTATGTGGTAGTGGATGGTGGAGACCAACCTAATGTGGTACCAAGTAAAGCAAGTGTTTGGTATTATTTTAGAGAAAGAACTTATGAGGACATTAAAGCCAACTATGAAACAGCCATTAAAATTTCTGAAGGAGCTGCTATGATGACAGGCACTTCAGTTTCACATCAAATTTTAGGCACTGCATGGCCAGGACATTTTAATAAACCTTTAGCGGAAGCTATGTATGCGAATATTAAAAAAGTGGGTATGCCTACTTGGGATGAAAAAGACATTCAAATGGCCAAAGCCGTTCAGGCATTGGTGGAAGCGCCCAAAAAAGACAATGAAGGCAAACCTATTGATGGATTAAAAACCGGCTTAGATACGCTCAAAGGTTCGGTTGCCTTTTCATGGGGTGGAGGTTCAGATGATATAGCAGATATTTCTTGGACGGTACCTACGATTGTATTAAGGTATCCTGCAAATATACCTGGAACCAAAGGACACCATTGGGCAGATGCGATAGCGATGGCTACACCTATTGCACATAAGGGTTCTTTGGTAGGCGCAGAAGCTGCGGCCATGACTTTATTGGATTGCTTTACGAATCCAAAATTAATAGAAGAGGCAAAGTCTTATTTTACCAATGTGCAAACCAAAGACGTAAAATACATTCCATTTATTACAGCCAATGATCCGCCTGCTACTCATTTGAATAAAGAAATTATGGATAAATATAGAACACAAATGAAACCATTTTATTATCAACCTGAAAAGTATGGTACCTATTTAGAACAATTAGGAGTTACTTATCCAACGGTGAAGAAACCTTAAAAGTTTTTTATAAGCGTATAGGATTTTTATTGAAAAAGGTCCTCCTGATTGCTCGGGGGGACCTTTTTTAATGAAGTAGGTGACTCTATTTAATTAGTACTATGCTTTTTTAGCTAATTTCTCTATAGCATATACCAATTTATCTAAATCCTGTATTCTTGTATACACATGTGGAGTGATTCTAACACAACTAATATTCCCCCAAACAATTCCTACCGTATGAATTTTATAATCATTGAATAATGCATTGTCTAATTCTCCAGGGGTCATACCATCAATACTTACACCACATATAGCACAGGAGTAAGCGTCTTTAAGAGAGGTTTTAATTTTTACTTTAGGAATATCTTTAACACGAGTAGCCCAATAATTTTTTAAATAACGGATACGCTCTTCTTTTCGCTTACTGCCAATGGCCGTATGAAAATTGATGGCTTCTCCAATTCCTTGCTCAATAGGAAAGCTTCTGGTACCAAGGGTTTCAAACTTTCTAATATCGGTTCCTTTGGGGTTGTCATTACAAACCAAAGGCCAAATTTTTTCAATATTTTCTTTTTTAATCCATAGCATTCCACTTCCAATAGGTGCGGATAAAAATTTATGTAAGGAGGTTCCAAAATAATCACAACCAAAATCAGGAATTTTAAAATCCATTAAACCAAAACTGTGCGCCCCATCTACAATGGTTTCGATACCATGTTTTTTAGCAAGCGTACATAATTTTTTCACAGGCATAATTTGTCCTACCCAATTGACCATATGGGTAATATGAAATATTTTTGTATTAGGCGTGATGGCTTTTTCAAATGCGCTTACAATTTCTTCGTCATTTTCAATGGGGTATTGAAAATCAAGTTGTGTAAACACCAATCCCTCTCTTGCCACTCTTTGTTTCCAAGCGTTAATCATATTGGGATAATCTTGTTTGGTCCCAATGACTTCATCGCCCGCTTTTAAATTTAATCCAAAAATGACGGTGTTCAATGCCTCGGTTGAATTTCTGTTAATCGCAATTTCTTCAGGATCACATCCTGCTAATTGTGCTAACTTATACCTTAATGGTTCTCTTCCTTGATCTAGAATACGCCACATAAAATAGGAAGGACCTTCGTTGGTCATCTTATTAAATCTGTCTACTGCTTCTTGAACTACTCTTGGACTTGGACTAACGCCGCCATTGTTTAAATTTACAAAAGCTGGGTTTACCGTATAACCTTGCTGAATGACACTCCAATAATCTTCATCCATCGCTAAATCCTTGGCAGAGACTAATTTTTTTTGTTGGTTAAGATGTTGAAATTCGGCAGCATGTGCTTGATTGAATAAGCTATTAG
>CANHOY010000132.1 GCA_947462495.1 Bacteroidota bacterium | reverse complement strand
CAAAACCTACAGATATTGTTATGATAGCAAGGTTATATTTTAAAAGAAACGGTCTTTTAAACTTAAATAATAAATCAAATAAAACTAAAATGGACAATAAGAAGATCGCAAAAAATAATTTTTCCAGAAGATTGTCCATAAATTAAATAAATTATTAATATGTTACTTTTATTAATATCAATCTAAATTATAATAAAAACTCGAATAAAGTCTATGGCACTTATAAAATTTTGGAAATAATTAAAAAAAGTTGGTTTCTTTAATTAAAAACTACGAAATACAGGTCTTGTTTAATGTTTGCACTATCATACTTGAGGTGAAGTTGAGCAGAATTGATATTAATAATTTGATATTTATTTGATATAGAAATATTTGTAATACCATTTTTGGAATTAATTGTCAAATCTTTAATTGTAGGCATTAACCAAGACCCAATAACCCCATCACTGTCGGTATAGGAACCATCTTGGTTAAAAGTTTTTGTATACTTTTTTTGTGCAGTATTTAATTTTGTCACTTTCCCATTTTCAGTTAAAGAATCTATCCTCCAAGTACGTTTAGTGTTTTGAAAACTACCCGATCCTGCTAACAAATTCTTATGAAAATCTAAATCTGAAATAACCTCTTGTTTTGCACATGAAAAAATAGTAATAGATATAACCACCATTACAATTGATGAAATAAAATTACTTCTATAAAATTTAAATGTTTTCATTCATTCGCTTATTTAAATAATTTTCTTGCATAAAAGAATCCAAAATTAATAAAACTATCTTTTGAAGTATTAGGGCTACTTCTCACTTGACCTGGACTTACATATCTAGCTGTCGGATTGGAAAAATACACTGCAGCATCTGCATCTGTTTTAGTTTTTGCTAAAATTTTTGATACACTTGGATATTCATCTGGCCCAACATCATCTAAATAATCAGACATACTTTTATGAAAAGTGAAAAATATACCAACACTATTAAAACGGTTAATTTGATATTTTAGCTTCAGGTTTAAAAAATAACCCATCGCCATTAGTGAATAAGGAGATTTCAAACTATCAATTAACTGCCCACCTGTTCCCAATGGTTGTAAATTATAGATTTTATTTTTATACGTACCAGTAGGCGTAAAAGAAATAAAATCTAACCCTACTCCAATAGATGGTCTAAAGCGTTTGGCTTTTGTGTACAATCTATTATCTACAAAATCAAAATTGATAGCTGGAGAAATACCTAAAATTGAAGTTGAGAAACTCATACCTCTAGCTATTTGTTCATTGTTAGCAGAATTATAATCCGAATTACTTAACTTAGAACTGATTATTGTTAAACTTGCACTTAAGTTAGAATAAATAGTATAACCTAAATTAACCCCCATTAATATATTCATTTCATTGTTGAATAGATTTGGATTACTTATAGTACCCGTAAAAATGGTTCCTCCTCCTAATAATCCAACTTCAATTCTACTCTTTTGAGGTGTCTCTAACTTTTGAAATTGATTTTTAACTGAATCTAATTCTTTTGGTTTTGGTGGAACTGTATCTTTTTTCTCTTTTAATAACTCAACTAATAATTTATGTTTTCTAAGATCCAATAAATACGATTGGTATCCTATTTTTACTTCAGGCACCAATTCATTATTGGAACCTTGAATATTCCTAATAGCATAGTAGCCTATTTTTTTAGGGGAAGGGATATTTTTTGTAATAATTAGCTTTGTATTATTTGCATCTATTTCTTGCGGATTAAATGTTAGAGAAGTATCTACTCTTGCTAAAGTACTATCGCCTTTAAAATAAGTGTAGGAAATTATCGCCTTAGTATAATTAGCCCTTTTATTCGTAGTTAAAGAAATACTCTTTAATGGATCTTTGATAGTAATAGTGTCTTCAAACAATGTATTGGTTTCTCCATTTTTTACAGCATACACGTGTAAAGAATTAGATTCTATAGGAGCTGCTAAAAAGGGTTCAATATCTAGTTTTGGAGAACTATAATTTAATGTTTGATCGTAAATAGTTTTTGCAACTTGTTCTTTTGAATTACTTCCCCAATAATTTGGATCTAATTTGAATGTTTTCTCAGAACCATAAACACCCATATTGGCAGGATGTACAATCGTATCAGCTATATTATCAATTAAGTAATTATATACAAAACTATTGCCTTTAATGATAGCATTAAATATAGTAAATACTTGATCTACCCTACCATATAAAAAATTGGTAGAGATATTATAGTTTTTAAACCCATATACATAATTTCCTGAAAATGTATTATTACTTATTTCTAATTTTATATGGTCGCTTTTTAAATCTTCAAAGTAAATGGCAGCATTGTTGTCTGTAAATAAATTATTATTTAATCTAAATACTAAGAATGTAGAATCGATAGTAAAATTAAATGGCGGGTTAAGTACTTGTATTACCGAAATTCTTCCCACATTACTTGCAAAAATATTATCTGTAATATTTACACTATCTCTTCTCCATCCAAAATCAAACAATAAAGGCAATTGAAGATTTTTAAAAACAACATTTGTTATAATAATAGCACTTGAATCAATATTTTTAATAACTAAGCCCCCACCTTCCATATTTTTCTTCCCAAATATCTCAATATTTTTTTGCGTACCATTCATGTCAATACTTCCCTCGCACACAATCAAACCTTTATCAATTATTTCAATCTTTGCACCTGGCACCACCTCTAATTTTCCTGTAATTTTGATCACATCCTTCACTACGTGTAACCCAGCAGATACTTTCAAATTTGTATAACTTCCCGATAGTGTATCAGCGGCAGGAACAGCAGGTATTGCAGGAGCAACAGCAACTGAAGTATTAGTAGCGGGTGTATTTTGAGCTAATATTTTTTTATTAATAAATAGCGCAATAATTAATATGAAAACTATTCCTCTTTTCATTAATCTGTAATTTTATATATGATAGGAGGAGATGTTCTAGTTGAGCCATCAATTAAAGACATGTTTACATTATCAAAAATAAGTAGGTCATTTTTCTTTAAACTACCTAATACTTTTTGTGTAGTAGATTGGAATAATTCTCCATAGTTGCTTATATTCTCTTCCTCTTTTCCATTATGAATTTTCACCACCTTATAGCTATTAATTCTTCCTGGGAAGAAATTTAAATTATTTATCTCTAAACTAGCCTCTAAACGCTCAGCACCTAATAAATCCTTTACACTAATTGCATAGGTATTCATGTTATCTCCTTTTACTCTTACAATAGGATCTGGCAATGCATTGACCAAAATCTTTTTATCAAAAAGTAATTTCTTCTCCCCTTTTCTTAAATCATAAAACTTTAATAAATATTCTCCTGTTTTAGAAAAAACAATTTTGAAATCTTTTCCTGTTTGATTAACTTTTACCTTTGGCAACACTTCAAAAGTAAAATCTTTCCCCATTGTAAAATCAAAGTCTGAAATAAATGTATTATTCAGTCCAACAAAAATATTTTCAGTGTGTAATGAATTAATAATCTTTTTAAATAGCTCATCAAAAATTTCATCCGTTTTGGCTACGGCTTTCTCATCATCTGCTAATATTTGTTCTGGTTTGTACTCCTTAACTAGTTCTTTTAATATATATAATTTAGGATTACCCTTTGAAAAATACGTTGGTTCATATCCAATTTCAGCTAATGCAGCTTCTTGATATAATAACTGTTGTTTGGTGATGAGTAATTTTATACGTTCCAATTGCATATAACTTATAGCAGAAGGCTTGTGCATAAACATATAATAATCCCATTCATCTACTTTTCCTTTAATAGAAGTAACCTTAGGCATAATTGGTATTACACTATCGAGAGATGCAATCGAAGTTAATTTGTAAGGTGATTTTTTTAAAAATTCTGATAATTCAAATAAGTCTTTTTCAATAACAGCAACCCCTTTAGGGTCATGTAGTATCTCTTCAATTAAATTTCGACTATTAAATTGTTTTAATAATGTAGTTTTATTTTTTTTAAATTCTTCGTCAACATGATCTAAAACCGAATTCACTACCAAATAACTTTTTGACAATCTTGCAGAAATTTTTAAATAACTCTGCGCTTTTGGTAAAGTGTTTAATGTATCAATATTATCTTTGACCACTATATTACTTATTTCCACTTTCTTCAACTCTTCTGTAATGAGTGACTGAAACGACTTTATTGTCCAGATGTTTGAATCTAGAACAGACATTTTGATATTAATCACTGAAAAACAAATAAATACGATGTATAAAAGACTTATAATTTGGTACCTCTTGACATCAACGTGACCTTCGGCCATATACTAAATTTTAAGTAAATTAATTATACTGCTTGTATAATAAAATAAATGCTAGTTGGGAACCAGTAGGTGTTGTATTGGTTTTTTCTAAATGATTATTTAGTCTATTATAAATATCCGCTTTTGAATTTTGCTTATCTAAATTAAAAATTTCATGAAGTTGTGCTTTATCAAAAGATCCCTCCATAGAAAGCTTCTCCAACATTGAATTAACATTTTTAAAAGTATTCATTTCGCCATTTACTAACACTTCACTTAAGTCGACGGTATATTCATTTTTTGGACCAAACTTAATTTTAGAATTATTATAATTCACTAAATCATCTACCAACACTACAGAGTCTTCATCCACCTGCAATTCAAACAATTGCTTGAATAAATTATGTCCTAAATTTTGGTCTTTGAAACTTAGAGCCAATCTGATCAAATTTTTGATATACTCAAAGCCTGCGTTGGTTTGCATATTATAACGAACCTTTCTAAACTTACTAAATAATTTTTTCTTGAAATCGTCCTCTCTATCAATTAAAATTGATACCAAGGAAGCAAATTCGCCTTCAGATTGAACATCAGCATTATCTACCAAATATTCTATCAAATTTCTATTTTTGTATTTTACACTGCTTTTTAAAGTATCTAAATTTGGAGAAATAATTATTTCTTTATTAAAGAACTGTTTGCAATGTGCTAAAATATTTTGTTCTTCCCCTCCAAATACGACTACTTCATTCACTT
>CANHOY010000131.1 GCA_947462495.1 Bacteroidota bacterium | reverse complement strand
AATATTGGCTTATTTGGAACAATTAAAAAAGGAAGGATTTGTTGTAGAAGCCATCGATTTTTCATTGCTCTCTTATTTAGTACCTACCTATTATGTATTAACTACAGCAGAGGCTTCTAGTAATTTGTCACGCTTTGATGGTATCAAATTTGGGCATAGAACCAAAGATGGACTAGACGACCTCACTGAATTATATAAAAAATCAAGAACTGAGGGTTTTGGTGAAGAAGTGCAAAGAAGAATTTTGCTAGGCACTTTTGTTTTAAGTGCTGGATACTTTGATGCTTATTTTACAAAGGCGCAGCAGGTTCGACAAAAATTAGTTGATTTGACCACATCGCTGTTTTCTAATTATTCTATATTGGTTTCACCTACGGTGCCTACCCCTGCATTTAAGTTGGGAGAGCATCACCATACCCCCACTGAAATGTTTTTAGCAGATATTTACACGGTGTATGCCAATTTGGTAGGTATACCTGCGATATCCATCCCCTTGTTCCAACATAGTAATGGAATGCCTTATGGCTTGCAAATAATGAGTGCTGGATTTAATGAATCAGAATTATTGTCCTTTGCTGCTAAATTAATGGAGCCAAAGGAGTTGAATGCTTAAAGTATAAGCAAGAGTATTAGTAGTCTTCGTCTAGTTCATCTTTATCATCAAACAAATCGTCGTCGTCAACTTCTTTGAAATCATCGTTCAAAGAGAAGTCGTCGTCCTCGTCGGCAACTTTAAATTTACCAGGTTTTTTTGCTGATTTTTTTGGGACATCAAATTCTTCGAAATCAGGATCCCAGTTGGTATCGTCTTCTTCTTTTCCCCAATCATCATTCACTTCCTCCTCTTCTATATCATCCTCCTCGTCCAAATCCTTTTTTTTACTTGGCTTTGCGCCGGCTTTGCTAGACTTTTCTATTCCACTTTTTGGGGTGGTAGACTTTTTTTCTTTCACTGATTTAATGGCCATAGGGGTTCAACGATTAACAATGTAAAATTTCAACTGAAATTTGTAATTACCAAAAAAAAATGTCTTTTTTTTAAAAAAAAAGGGAAGAAATTTTTCTATGTTTTAAAGATAATTAAATATGCACTATTTGATCTCTACCTGGTCCATTAGAAACATATTTTACAGGAACGCCAAGGTATTCATTTATAAATTTAATATAAGATTTCATGGTAGCAGGTAATTCCTTGTCTTCCTTCATCTTAGTGGTATCTGTATTCCAGCCTTGCATTTGTTTCCAAATGGGTGCCACAGGCGTTCCAACTAGTTGAAAAGGGACATAATCAATTTGCTTTCCTTCCATTTCATAGGCTATACCTAGTTCTAATGATTTAAAACTATCTAATATATCTGCCTTGGTCATAATAATTTGTGTTACACCATTGATCATGCAGGTGTATTTTAAAGCAACCAAATCTATCCAGCCACAACGACGTGGTCTGCCAGTAGTCGCTCCAAATTCACTTCCTAATTTTCTAAGCTCCTCACCTGTAGCATCATGTAATTCAGTAGGAAAAGGGCCGCTTCCTACTCGAGTGCAATATGCTTTTGTAATACCAAACACTTCATTAATTAATTTTGGTGCAATACCTAAGCCGGTACAAACGCCTGCAGAAATGGTATTGGAAGAAGTTACAAATGGGAAAGTGCCAAAATCAATATCCAACATAGATCCTTGTGCACCTTCGGCCAATACTTTCTTTCCTTTTGAAATTTGGTCATTAATAAAGTATTCGCAATTAATAATGTTCATGGTTTTTAAAAACTCAAGCGCCTCAAAAAATTCATTTTCCATTTCGCTGATGTCCTCATTGAAATTAAAGCTGTCTAAAATTTTCTGGTGCTTCATGCGCAGGGTGATGTACTTGCTAATGAAATTCTTATTTAATAAATCGCCTACTCTTAGCGCATTTCGACCGGTTTTATCCATATAGGCAGGGCCAATACCTTTTAAGGTAGAACCTATTTTACTTTCTCCTTTAGCTAATTCAGAAGCCTTGTCCAAAGCACGATGGGTAGGAATAATAATATTAGTTCTTTCGGAAATAAATAAATTTTTCTTTACATCTACACCCATAGCGGCTACCGCATCACATTCTTTTTTCAAAGTAACAGGGTCCAATACCACTCCATTACCAATAATATTTATTTTGTCTTGGTGAAAAATACCAGAAGGTATTTGGTGTAAAACCATTTTTGTTCCATTCACGTACAAGGTATGACCTGCATTGGGACCTCCTTGAAAACGTGCAATGATGTCATAATTGGGTGCGAAATAATCTACGATTTTTCCTTTGCCTTCGTCGCCCCATTGAAGTCCTAATATTACATCTACCATGATTTTGTATTTGAGATAGCAAAAATAAGTCTTGAAAAGTTGATTACCTATTTAAACCCAAAATAATTAGCGCAACTTTTACACAGTTTCTGTATCAAAACGGCTTACTTGTTGAATACCATCCAGTGATTTAATTCTTTCCACCAATTCCTCCAATTCGTCCTTGTCCAGCACATACACTTTTATGGTACCTTGAAATAAGCCGTCTTTGGATTCAATGGTTAAAGCGGCAATATTAATTTTGAGCTCCCCACTTATGATATTCGTAATTTTATTCACAATGCCTACGTCATCCATTCCCACAATACTAAGACCTGTTAGGAAGGAAATTTCTTTATTTTTAGCCCATTTGGTTTTAACCACTCGATGTCCATAATTAGCAAGGAGTTGTGTAGCATTGGGACAACTGGTTCGATGGATTATTAATCCTTTAGCGGTACTTACAAAACCAAAAACATCATCACCAGGGATGGGGTTGCAGCACTTACCCAGACTATATTTTATTTTATCGCTTTTTTCTCCAAATATGATGAGTTCAGAATCTTTTTTAGGTAATTGTTTATTGGTATTGGTTTCTTGAATGTTTTCTGAAGCAATGATGACCGGCTTTGGTGCTTCAATTTTTTCTCCTATTACCTGAAATAGTTTTAATTCCTTTAAATCTAAATTTTTGGTAGCTATTTTAAATAACAAATCTAAATGACTTGTCAATTTATAATAGTTCATCACTTGATCAATATTATAGGTGTTGTACACCGCCCCGATACCTTCAAGTTTTCTTTGTAAAGTGTATTTGCCTTCTTCTGAAATGTGTTTCTTTTCTTCTCTTAAAGCATCTTTAATACTATTTTTTGCTTTTGCGGTAACGACATTCTGCAACCAATCTTCGGTTGGCTTTTGTTTGTTGCTGGTAATAATTTCAATTTGGTCACCACTTCTTAATTTATGACCAATGGGCACCAATTTGTGATTCACTTTGGCACCAATACATTTGGACCCAATAGCAGTATGTATAAAAAAAGCAAAGTCTAATGCCGAGCTATTGATAGGCAACATTTTCACTTCTCCTTTGGGGGTATACACATAAATTTCTTCTGCTAAAAAAGAAGTTTTAAAATCTTGCAAGAAATCAATGCCGTCTTCTTGCTGATTGCTTAAAGCCTCTCTTATTTGCACAAACCATTTATCAAAACGATCTTCATCTTGAGAACCTTCTTTGTATTTAAAATGGGCAGCTAAGCCTTTCTCTGCAATCTCATTCATTCTTTTTGTTCTTATCTGCACTTCCACCCATTTTCCTTGCGGTCCCATTACGGTTGTATGCAGGGCTTCGTAACCATTGCTTTTTGGGTTACTAAGCCAATCTCTTAGTCTTTCAGGGGAGGGTAGGTATTCGTCGGTAATTAAGGAATACACTTTCCAGCAATCTTCTTTTTCTTTGTCTAATGGAACATCTAAAATTACGCGAATGGCAAAAAGGTCATATACTTCTTCAAAACTTACTCCTTTCTTTTTTATTTTATTCCAAATAGAATGTATGCTTTTAGGTCGTCCCTGAATTTCAAATTCAAATTCGGCTTGCGTTAACTTTTCTTTTAAAGGACGAGTAAATTCATTAATATACTTTGTTCTTTCACGCTTGGTTTCTGCTAATTTTTTTGCAATTTCTTTGTAGGTCTCTGGTTCCATGTATTTCATGGACAAATCTTCCAGCTCGGTTTTTAAATTATACAAACCCATTCGATGAGCTAGTGGCGCATAGACCCAAATGGTTTCTGAAGCAATTTTTAATTGCTTCTCATGCTTCATGGCATCCAGGGTACGCATATTGTGTAAGCGATCGGCCAGCTTTATTAATATTACTCTTGGATCATCTGTAAGCGTGAGTAATATTTTTTTAAAATTTTCAGCTTGTTGACTGCTATTGGCATCCATGATGGTAGAAATCTTAGTGAGTCCATCTACGATTTTTGCAATCTCATTACCAAATTCGTTTTTAATATCATCTAATGCAATGTCAGTATCCTCAACGGTATCATGTAATAATGCGCAAATGGTACTTCTTACCCCTAAGCCAATTTCATCCACACATATCATAGCCACCGCCAGCGGATGAAGAATATAGGGTTCTCCACTTTTACGACGCATGGTTTTATGCGCATCCGCCGCCATTTCAAAGGCAGTTCTTAATAACTCTTTATCTCCTTTTTTTAATTTTGTTCTTAGGCTTCTGAGCAATGCTCGATAGTGTCGAACAATTTCTTTTTTTTCTTGTTCGTCATCCAAGTTGTATTGAGGAACAACTGCAGGGTTATTATCTAAGTCAATCAGGTCCATCTTATAACGAAAATACGTAAAAGGGCTAGGATTTTTACAAAGAACAAACAGATAGTGTAACTTTGAACCCTTATGCCGTTGACACCGCCCAAACAAATATTCAAAGGTTCCATTTTAAGAAGAGTATTCTCCTTTGTGAAACCCTACCGCTTTGTTTTTTGGACCAATGTAATTTTGTCCATTATTTTGGCGTTTTCTACTCCCATTCGGCCCTATTTAATTCAAGCTACTGTGAATGCAGCCATTGGGAAAGCAATGATTTTACCCAGCTGGGTGCATTGGGTGCTGCCTAATAATGCTTTTGAAACTGCTATTCAACTTATTTTATCCATTACGCTTTTCCAAGTTATTTTTATACTGTT
>CANHOY010000130.1 GCA_947462495.1 Bacteroidota bacterium | reverse complement strand
TTTAAAAGATTTATGTAGGTCGGTCCAGCTACTAAAAGTTCCTGTAGTATTTGAATATTCAAAGGTAACCCCTGCATTTCGACCATATTTATCTAATGGATTTTTCTTGGCCTCGGCCTCTGAAATAAAATTCTCTCTATTTAAAAAATAAGTTTTTAAAACGGATCGCTTCAATACACTTCTTTGTAAAGTAAATGCAGTAAAATTCTCGGCCGAGTAATTTCCTTGTTTTCCTGTTTGCATATTCATCATACCAATACGCGTAGCGGGGTCTAAATTTCCAGACATTCTTGCACCAAATAAAATGGGGATTTTATTACCGTCTTTATCAAGACCAATGGTTCTAGAATAAAAGGGACGTATAAAGGGCATTCCAAAATTGGAAAATAAATCTGAATTTTCTAAAAAGAATCCTCTTCTTTCTGGAAGAAAAATATTAAATCTTGTAAGATTCGTTACTTGTTGGTCTACTTCTACTTGAGAGAAATCGGGGTTAACGGTTAAGTCTAAATTTAGAGAAGCGTTTAAGGCTACTTTTGCATCAAAACCACCGGTAGCATTACTGTTCAGAGATTTTCCATTTTCTTGATCTTCTGTACTAGCACCAGAAATGAAGGGTAGTAAAATAATATTATTTTTTGTAGTAGGCGTGGGGGCTGGCCAATTTAATAAACCCATATAGCCTAAATCATAACCCTTAAAGATAGGGGGTACTTTGGTAAATGTACTATATTCATTATTTTTTGCATCGGCCCTTAAAAAATTAATACCCCATTGTAATTGTTTAGGATCGTATCTGATAGATTTTAAAGGAATCATTATTTCAGCAACCCAATAAGTGCCATAATCCTTGGTGGCAGAAAACCATTTGGTGTCCCAACTCCAACTAGGTTTATCTTGAAAAGTTAAACTTAATTGATCTTCTGATTGGACATTTAAAGCACTTAAAAAAAAGAAAAAGCCATTGGTTTTTTTATTTAAAGGGTCTAGCATAATACCAACTCCATCACTCATGTCATACCCAATATCTCTTTTTAAACTTCTTGAGATAGCTATTCCACTATCATATACCTTGAATCCAAAATAAATATTTTCATTATCATAAGTAAATCTTACTTCTGTTGCGCGTTTGGCCTCTCCAATATCATTGGGATATTTTTTCTTAAAATCTTTGGCTACATCTGTATTAGCCCAAACCGGTTCATCCAAAATACCATCAATTTCAATTTTAGCCGTGGTGGGTTGTATATAAACCTGAAAGCCTTTTTGAAATTCGGTAATGTATTGTGCATTAGAAATACTACTCGTAAGGAATAATAATAATAAAATGACCGAATTACGAATTAGTTTCATGAGGTGCAAATATCCTTTTTGTATGGTTTATAGCCTTATTTAGGCATAGATTTTTTTTAAAAATTATATAAATGGCGCATAATTTGGCAAATGAGTAGGATAGGCCTAGGGACTACTCGCCATTTGGTGGCTTGGGTAGCCTAAAAACTTGCCAAAACCTATGATTGACTGGCTAAGAATTATTTGCCATTAAATATTAAACCAATAGCTGAACTTAAAAATAATTGCCCTGTTTTTGCTTTTAAATAATGGGTCGGTAAAATAATTATCGGTATATACTAAGAAAAAATCGCTCATAGGTTTGTACCTATATTGCAAGCGACTGTTAATATTAAAGTTATTACTTTGTGTATTATATTGAATAAATGTAGTCCAAAATAACTTGGTGTTAAAGTTGTATTCAACACGTGGGGCAATTAACAATAACTTGGTACTGCCATATTTACCAGGTAATTCAATATTATTTAGCTCTGCTTTTATACGAATATTTAAATTTGGCTGATGACGCCATTGAATACCTGCACTTATCCCTTTAATAGTCCCATTATAAAAATTGCCAAATCTAGTGTCTCCAAACCAACCTAGTTCCTTGCGTGTATCTGACATGTAGGTCATTAAAAATTGATTGTATTGGTATCTGTCTGCAGGTAAAGGGGTGCCTCCAGTAAATGAGATGGGGTACATTAAATCCAATACATTATTTGCTATACTCAAATTAAAAGAAGATGAATTTTTAAATTGGGTCTGAATGCCAAAGGAGGAAGTGCTTTCATTTAATGAATTATCGGGATTCAGTACTAAGTAGTTTTCAAAATTCAGTTCAAATCTTGCAATCTTTCCGTTTTGCGGTAATGTAAAATAACTTAATTCAATAAAGCTATTTTTATAACCCATTCTTATAACTGTATCTCTAAGCGCATCATAGTTATTAATTCTTTCAACAAACCCCATATCTGTGTAATAGTTTTTGCCTAAATTACCAATTTCAATCACACCGTTCCAATGCTTGTTATTAGTGGATACCCCTACATCGGCAAAGGAATTAAGGTTCGTAATATTTGGCTTCATGGATTGATGGTAGGTGACCCATGAACTAAATGTTCCAGGAACATTGTTATATTCAAATGTGATACCTGCGTTACGTCCATATCTGTCTAATGGATTTTTTAATTCTTCTTCCTTTGAAATATAATTTTCACGGTTTAAAAAGTAACCTTTTATTTCAGACCTTTTAAGTATTCTTTTATGCAAGGTGATGGCAGAAAAATTTTCAGGACTATAGTCTCCTTGTCTTCCGGTTTGCATATTCATAACTCCAATCCTTGTTCCAGGTGCTAAATTGCCAGAAAGTCTGGCGCCAAATAAAATGGGGATTCTATTTCCTTCTTTATCCAATCCAATCTTTCTTGAATAAAATGGACGTACAGGGGGGATGCCAAAATTAGAAAAGAGGTCAGAATTTTCTATGAAAAAATTTCTTCTTTCGGGTAAAAAAATATTAAAGCGAGTCAAATTGGTTACTTGCTGATCCACTTCTACCTGTGAAAAATCGGGATTGACCGTAATATCTAAATTTAGTGAAGTATTTAAAGCGACTTTTGCATCAAAACCTGCATTTCCATTTGCGTTTAAGGTTTTTTTATTTTCTTTATCCTCATTGGCATTACCTGTAATATAAGGCTGAATAATAAGGTTACTTGAATTGATAGGTGGTGCGGTTGGCCAATTTAGCACACCGGTATACCCTAAATCATAAGACCTGAAAATGGCTGGGACTTTGGTCCAAGTATTGTATTCGAAATTTTTTGCATCTATACGAATAAAATTAATTCCCCAATGTTGTTGATTTGGATCGTACCGTAATGATTTTAAAGGGATCATTATTTCAGCAACCCAAAAATTACCATAGTCCTTGGTGGCTGAAAACCATTTGGTATCCCAACTCCATTGGTTCATTTGTTCCATGGAGGTGCTTAACTGATCTTCAGATTGCACATTCAAGGCACTTAATACAAAAAAGAAACCATTTGTTTTTTGGTTTAATGGATCAAGTACAATAGCAATTCCATCATTGCCATCATGACCAATATCTCTTTTTAAACTTTTGATAATGGCCGTGCCACTATCGTATACTTTGAAAGCAAAATAAATATTTTTATCATCAAAGGTTAAGCGGACTTCAGTTTTTCTTTTGGCTTCGCCAATATCATTCGGAAATTTTTTATTGTCCACATGGTTCAACTTTGAACTAGTCCAAATAGCTTCATCTAAAATCCCATCTATTTTAATGGAACTTGAAGTTTTAATTAAATCAAGTTGATACTCTTTTTGAAATTCTGTGATATTTTGTGTTTGACATTTTATTACAAAAGACAGTGAAATACAAACTATAAAAAGTTTTCTAATCAAGCGCATTATTTTAAATTAATTAAAGCAAATATCTTTTATGAAACGTATACAACGTCGATTAGTTACAGAATTTTTAAAAAAAAGGACAAAAGGTTTATTCCCCGGCTAATAGGTCGGGTCGGCGTTTTTGTGTACGAGCTAATGCTTGTTCTTGTCTCCACTCTTCTACTTTTTTAGGATCGCCAGTAAGCAAAATAGGAGGAACCTCAAGGTCTCTAAAACTGGCAGGCCGAGAATAAACGGGTGGTGCCAATAAATTATCTTGAAAAGAATCGGTTAAGGCAGAGGTTTCATCATTTAATACCCCTGGAATAATTCGGCCAATAGCATCTACTAAAACGGCTGCTGCCAATTCACCACCGCTTAATACATAATCACCAATTGATATTTCACGCGTAACATATAAGTCTCTAATTCTTTGGTCGATTCCTTTGTAATGACCGCAAATGAGAAGTATTCTATTTTTTAAAGAAAGTGTGTTGGCTTGTTTTTGATCAAATGTTTTTCCGTCAGGTGTCAAAAAAATTATTTCATCAAATTTTTCTGTTGCTTGTAATTCATCAATGGCATTGGCTAATGGCTCACACATCATAACCATTCCTGCGCCACCACCGTATTGGTAATCGTCTACCTGTCCATGTTTATTAATGGCCCATTTCCTAAGGGTATGTAACTTAATAGTAAGTAATCCTTTTTCCTGCGCCCTTTTCATAATACTATGCTCAAAGGGGCTGGTTAATAATTCCGGCAATACCGTTAAAATTTCAATGGTCATGGTGCAAAGTTAATCTAATAATTCACCCAAATCACGTCGATCTTTTTTAGTGGGCCTACCAATTTTACTTAATCGTTTTCCAGTTTGGAAGGTGGAAGCTACTTGTCTTACACGTTCTAATTCTTCAATAGGGGTAAGGTCCTCATAGTATTTAATAGCTTCTGCATAGGCCATTCTGAATTCTAAAAGTTGAGTTACTTTAATCACCCAATTTTTATGCTCTGTTCTTGCTTCATATTCGTCGCCAATTACAACATTGCGTGAAGCTTTTACCGATTCGCCTTTCATTTTAACTCTTCCTTTATCAATGGCTTCTGTGGCTTGACTTCTTGTTTTAAAAACACGAATAAACCAGAGGTACTTGTCTAATCTTACTTTTTGTTTTTCTGTTTTTATTACATTTGGCCCCTTCATACTTTAAGCTTTTTTGGCTGCAAAAAATTGGTGGAAATAAGGAATGGTTTCAATGCCCTTGTAAAAATTAACAATATCATATTTCTCATTGGGGCTATGTAAATTATCACTGTCCAATCCAAATCCCATAAATACA
>CANHOY010000129.1 GCA_947462495.1 Bacteroidota bacterium | reverse complement strand
TATGGTTTCTTAATATCATGCGACAAATTTACAACCCTTTTATAAATTACCCAACTAAAAAGAATAAAATTGATTAATTTGCCTTAATAAAGTTTCTAATTATAAAACTAGCACTTGTTTATATGCGTATTCTACCCTTAACCCTACTATTCACTAGTATTTCCTTGGCCTTCAATACTCAAAAACAAGCTTTTACGCTTCCTTCCGAAGGTCCTGTCAATGCTACTACTCAACCAAGGCCCCTAGTGAAAGATCCAACTAAAAAACTAGTTTGGGCAGATGAATTCAATATACCCGGCCACCCCGACACCACCAAGTGGGCTTATAATATTGGCACCGGGAATAATGGATGGGGGAATAACGAATTGGAATACTATACCAATAGTGATAGTAATGCTAGAGTTGAAAATGGAAATTTAATAATTGAAGCAAGAAAAGAAAGTATGGGTGGAAAAAATTATACCTCCGCTAGAATGCTTACCCAAGGAAAATTTGATTGGACCTATGGTCAATTTGAAATAAGAGCTAAGTTACCAGCGGGTGTAGGATCCTGGCCTGCCATTTGGATGCTTGGCAGTAATATTGACAAGGTGGGTTGGCCCGCCTGTGGCGAAATAGACATCATGGAGCATGTTGGTAAAAGCTTAAATGAAATTCATTGGTCGGCTCATTCTAAATTATACAACTGGCCAAAAGGAACTCAAAAAACAGCAAAAGCTATCTTAAATAATGTAACCACCTCTTTTCATGTATATAAGCTTGATTGGAGTAAAGAAGCAATGAAATTTTATGTAGACAATGTGCTCTATCTAACCGTCAAAAATGAAAATAAATCAATTGAATACTACCCTTTTGTAGCACCCCAATTTCTTCTTTTAAATTTAGCAGTGGGAGGTGGATTTGGAGGCCCCAAAGTAGATGATAGCATATTCCCTATCCGAATGGAAGTTGATTATGTTAGAGTTTACCAATAAAAATTAAAATAATGGCCACGCGCAAAATAAAATTATTGTTGGTATCCATTGCATTAATAATCCAATTAATTGCTGTTGCTCAAGATGCTAACTTAATAATAGGCACATATACCCAAAAAGGAAGTAAGGGCATTTATTTATTTCATTTTGATACGGCAACAGGCAAGGCGGTGGAAATTAGCCATACCGATAGTGCAAAAAATCCTTCTTTCTTAACTATTTCAAAAGACAAACAAAATGTATACGCAGTTAATGAAAGTGCCGAGGGTAGCGTTAGTGTTTATAGTTTGAAAAACAATCAGCTTAATTTATTACAAAGTAAAAGCAGCAAAGGAGCCAGTCCTTGTTATATTGCTTTAAGCCCCGATCAACGTAATTTATTTGTAGCCAACTATATGGGGGGCAGTATTACCAGCTTTCATCGATTTGCAGATGGTCAAATATCAAATCCACAACAATTCATTCAACACACAGGAAGCAGTGTCAATAAAGGAAGGCAAGAGAAGGCGCATGTACATGGATTATTTTTTTCTCCAGAGGGAAAATATTTATTAACCCCCGATTTAGGAATGGATCAAGTGTCTATTTACCCTTATCAATCTAAAAATGGACCACCGCTTGATATACAAAAAGCAAAAAGTATTCAATCTAACCCAGGTGCTGGACCTCGACATTTAACTTTTTCTTCCAATGGCAAATTTATTTACATCATTGAAGAACTAACAGGAAGCATTAGTGTTTATCGTTTTACAAAAGGAGTGGCAAGTTATCTACAAACCATAGCCATTCATCCAGCTGCGTCCACTACCATTCATGGTAGTGCCGATATTCATTTATCACCAGATGGTTTATTTTTATACGCAACCAATAGAGGTACCGAAAATAATATTGTAAAACTACCTGTGTTACCCAATGGGAAATTAGACGAAAAGCATATTAGCTATTATTCGACACAAGGGAATGCACCACGAAATTTTACAATAACACCAGATGGAAATTGGTTATTGGTAGCCAATCAAGAATCTAATAATGTAATTGTATTTAGACGCAATACTACCACAGGAGAATTGAATGCTACAGGAAGTAGTATAAAAGTATCAATGCCTGTTTGCTTATTGTTTTATTAAATGAATTAAAGCAATATTCAATTGCATTAATGTAGTTCAAACCAAACTGGTTTATCTTCAGCACCTTCTGCATTGTAATTAATAAATAACTCTTCCCCTATTTCGATGTGCTTAGTAGTTTTGATGCTTATGGTTTGTGCATCATAATCCATATCGTAGCTACAATTGGGGTCAATCGCATGATTGTAAATAGAAATATATCCTAGGCCAATGGCTGCACTTTTATGATCGTCCCCCCATTCAAAAATATAATCATACAATAAAGTTTCTTCGAGTTTTGTTCTTTGAATATTATCCACCACAATCACAGGTGCTATTTCAATCACAGTGTCAATTGCAATGGGTTCTGTAGCAAATACACCCCTACCTCTATTGTCTGAAGGTGCTATAGTAAGAATAGGAAGAATCATACTATAAATATAAGGCATACTTTAGTATTTTTCTTAACTTGCACCCATGTCAGTTGAATTAGAAGCACAAGAAATAAATTTATCAGAAGTATTCTTGGATATTTTATCCAAAAATGACATGCATCTATTAAGAGAATTTCTAGATGAACAAAACATTAGTGATGTAGTGGAATTGGTGAATGAATTTCCCGAAAACGAAGCTACTATTATTGACAATATGACCGTACACCGTGCGGTAAGTGTTTTTAAAATATTGGACATTAATCAACAAAAGGATATCATTAAAGAATTGCCTGCGCGCAAAACAGCTAAAATTTTAAATGAACTTCCTCCGGATGATCGTACCGACTTCTTAGAAGAGTTGCCAAAAGCGGCGATTAGAGATTTAATAAAGCTACTAGACCCTGAAGAACGTAGAATTACCTTATCTCTCTTAGGGTATCCCGAAGACAGTGTGGGCCGTTTGATGACCCCCGATTACGTATATGTATACCCTCATTATACCGTTGCGCAAGTAATTGAAACCATTCGTAAACATGGTAAAAATTCAGAGACTATTGATGTTATCTATATTATTGATGAAAAAGGCGGTTTAATTGATGACATTAGAATTAGAGATTTATTATTGGCTAATCCAGAGGATATTGTTGCAGATATTATTGATGGCCGCTTTGTAGCTTTAAATGTGTATGATGACCAAGAGCATGCGAGTCAAGTTTTTAAAATGAATAATCGTACTGCCATTCCTGTAGTGGATGACAACGATGTATTATTAGGCATTGTTACCATAGATGATATCTTATGGGTAACCAATGAGGAGTTCAGTGAGGATATGCAAAAAATGGGAGGTATGGAAGTATTGAATGAGCCTTATTTGGATATTTCAATATTTAAACTCTTCAAAAAAAGAATTACTTGGTTAGTGGTATTATTTATAGGTGAATTGTTTACAGCCACTGCCATGGGTTATTTCGAAGATGAATTAGCCAAAGTATTAGTTCTAGCAAGTTTTATTCCTTTGATTTTATCTACAGGTGGAAATTCAGGATCGCAGTCATCCACGCTAATTATTCAAGCAATCGCTATTGGCGAAATTACGATTGCGGATTGGTGGAAAATATTACGACGAGAAATCATTGGAGGTTTTTTATTAGGCATTTTATTAGGCATACTTGGCTTTTTTAGAGTTGCTGTATGGCATATGATCGTTCCAGGATTTTATGGTATTCATTGGTTTCTAATTGGAATTACCATTGGATTCACCATTTTAGGTGTGGTTATTTTGGGAACCATCACTGGATCCATGCTACCGATTGTTTTAAAAAGATTAGGTGCTGACCCCGCAGTTTCTTCTGCTCCATTTGTTGCTACTTTAGTGGACGTAACTGCAATACTTATTTACTTTAGTTTAGCCTATTTATTCCTACAAGGTACTTTACTTTAATTGAGCCACTAAATTTTGCTTTAGCTTATTGATCCATTCTTGTTGTAAAATACTTAATACAATAGAATCTCGTCTTGTTCCATTGGGCATGGGTAAATGATTTCTTAACACCCCTTCAATAGTACAGCCAATTTTTTGCATCGCAGCAATACTTCTTTTGTTGTTATTGTCCGCCCTAAATTCAACTCTTTCAAAACCTATTTGATCAAAAGCAAATTGTAAAAGCAAAAATTTACAATGTTGATTTAATCCAGTCCCCCATACTTTTTTACTGTACCAGGTATATCCTAATTGGGTACTCTTAAAAGTCAATTGAATATCATAAAAACGCGTGCACCCAACATATTCTTGAAGTAACTTATCAAATACAATAAAAGAATAGGCCGTCTTTAGTTTCCTGGCTTCTATGGCGTCTTGAATGTACTTTTCTAAGTCGGCAATGTCATGAATTGCCACTAAAGAATATTGCCATAAGTCGGGTTCTTCCATGACGTATTTTTCTAGTATTGGAAGATCCGAAAGCAATAGTGGCCTTAATAAGACACGTTCATTTTCTAAGGTATACTCCTGGGTAAAATCAAAATTTTGCGATGCTGCCATTCATTAAAATATAAATGTCTAATTTCGCATAAAATATTGAATAATCATCCAAATATTAATATATGTGTGGCATAGTAGGATACATTGGAAATAGAGAAGCTTACCCTATTGTAATTAAAGGATTAAGACGATTAGAATACCGTGGCTATGACAGTACCGGTGTGGCCATCATTCAAGATGGGAAATTACAAGTACACAAGAAAAAGGGTAAAGTAGCAGAATTAGAAGAAGCCGTATTGGGTAAAAATTTACACTCCCATATTGCCATAGGACATACCAGATGGGCCACCCATGGCGAGCCCTCTGATCGCAATGCACATCCACACTTATCTAACAATGGGCGTTTGGCTATGTTGCACAATGGCATCATTGAAAATTACGCAGCCATTAAAAAAGAATTGCTTTCCAAAGGATATACTTTTAAAAGCGATACCGATACAGAAGTATTATTAAATTTTATTCAAGACATTCAAGACAATAATAAAAGTAGCTTAGAAGAAGCATTAAGAATTGCTTTAAAGAGAATCGTGGGTGCTTATTGTATTTTA